>JAPOYR010000009.1 GCA_026706485.1 Chloroflexota bacterium
CTGGAACCCCGCCATGGCCAGCTAAACCCGTCACCGGCCACACAGTTGCTCTCCCACGGCGGGGAGAGGGAACCGGACGCACCCGCTCACCCCAGACCAAGTTTGGGCCACGCTCTCGCTCTCGCCCACACTAGGGAGAGGGAACCGGACGCATTCGGCGACGGGAGATCTCTGCGAATCCCCTTCGTCATTCCCGCGAAGGCACACCTTTTGCTCAATCCCTCCGTCATTCCGGCGACTGCCGGAATCCAGTCCGGCAGGACCTGGAAGCGCGCCGGACGCATGGCATCGGGCGGGTCTGAGACCCGCCCCTACCTGACCATTCGAAGGTCTCCGTGGTGGAGAGTGGGACCGGGACCTTTCCCTAGTCCACCGACGCGACGGACGATGGCTGGGGCCGGGCGCCGGGTGGACGGGCAACCACGGCCCCCACCAGGATCGCCAGGACGAACACCGGCAGCAGCATGAGCGCCAGCGCGACGATGCCAGCGGCGTCCATCAGCGCGCCGGCCGCGAGCGGCAGCAGCAGCGCCGAAGTCCCGGAGGACGCCTGTAGCGCCGCCACACCCCGTCCGGCATGTCGGGCCGGCACCCGGTCGGCCAGCAAAATCACGGGGGAGGTGGCGCCAAACCCGCCCATCGAATAGCAGAAGGCCGTGAGCCCGAGGAACGCCACGTGCGCGGGAAACAGCAGCACGAGGGTGCTCAGTAGGTTCATCACCACGGTTGCGCCGATAACGACCAGCCGGCCATAGCGGTCCATCAGGTGGCCGCCCGCAAACGTGGCTACGGCGCGGAGACCCGTGAGCAAGGAGAGCACCAGTCCCACCGTTGCCGGGTCGAGCTCCAGCGTCACCCCGCCGTAGAGCGGCAGGGCGACGGCCCGCAGCGTCGAAGCGCCGCCCCAGAGCAGGGCGCCGAACGCCAGCACGCCGGCGATCGCGCGCCACGACACCGGGCGGCCCGGTGCGGACCGCGTCTCATCCGCAGTGCTGGCAACCGGCTTTGCGTCGCGGATCAACGCAACCGCAATCACCGCGCCGATCACCGCCACGGCGGCCGCCATCACCAGGGCCGAGCGCCATCCGAGGGCGACCGCCAGACCTCCGGCGGCAACCGGGCTCGCCAGCATGCCGATCTGAAATCCCGTCAGCCCGCGCGAGATCGTGCGCCCACGGGCCGCCGGGGGCGCCAGCCGCACCAGGTGGGCCACGGAGGCGCTCTCGATGAACGCGGCGGCCATGCCCGACCCGAACACAGCGCCGACCAGGGCCCAGAACCCCGGCGCGGCGGCGGCGGCCAGCCCTCCCAACGCGAACGCGAGCGAAGCGATGGCGAGCAGTCGACGCGGACCCACGCGATCCGTCAAATAGCCCGCCGCCGGCGTGACGAGAACCCGGCTCAGCGAGGGAACGGCCACCAGCACGCTGAGCGTCGCGAAGTTGACGTCGAACTCCGCCTGGATCGGCACGAGCAACGGCCCGTAGACCGACGCCCCAAATGCCGTGGCCGCGATGATTCCGAACGTGGCGGCGACCTGGGAGACCTCAGGCGAACGGATTAGGGTCACGTGGCAGCGGTGCGGTCAATTTGAAGCGAGGGCGATGTCCTGGTGACGGTGGTGTAGATCGACCGACGACGTCAACCTTGTGCCGGTGCTCCAATCCACTTGGACGCCGGCTGCTACGCTCCCGCCGTCCGCTCAATCACGCGATTCCAAAGGCCCGATCATGCGCACCGGCAGCGGTCGATTTACCTACGACCTGGTTCCTGGCTGGGCCAAGATCCCGCCCAACATCTCCACCGGGTGGATCGGCGGCGTGGTGACCGACAGCCGCGGGCGGCTCTACTGCTTCGGCCGCGGCACGCATCCCATGTTGGTCTTCGACCGCGAGGGCTCGCTGGTGGATCACTGGGGCGACACGTTCGTCAGCCACGCGCACGGGGCGTTCATCGACGACGAGGAGCAGCTCTGGCTCACGGATCGCTTCGCCCAGGTCGTGTGGGTCTGCGACACGGCGGGTCAAGTGCTGCGCAAGATCGGCCTGCTGCACATCCGGTCCAGCGACGACGACTACCACATGAAGGGCGACCCGCCGCCGGGCGAGCCGCCGCGTTTCGACGGCTTCAACCACCCCACCAACACCCACCTGGCCGCCGACGGCACCGTCTTTATCTCCGACGGCTACCGCGCCGCCAAGTGCCACCGCTTCTCAGCGGCCGGTGTGATCGAGAAGTCCTGGGGCAGTCCCGGCAGCGGGCCGGGCGAGTTCGACCTGCCGCACGGCATCTGGGTCACCCGCGACGACCGTGTGCTCGTGGCCGACCGCGAGAACAGCCGCGTGCAAGTCTTCAATCGGGACGGCGATTTCCAGGAAGAGTGGACCGGCCTCCACCGCCCGACGGACTTCTTCGTGGACGAGGACGCCGACGCCATCTACGTCGCCCAGCTCGACGGACGCGTCTCGGTGCTCGATCTCGACGGCACGCGGATCACCCAGCTCGGCGAGCCCGGCACCGCCCCCGGCCAGTTCGGCGCCCCGCACGGCGTCTGGATCGACAACCAGGGCGCGCTCTACGTCTGCGAGGTCCAACGCGCCAACCGGCTGCACAAGTTCGTGCCGGTGTAGGACTGTCCACCAGACTTAACCGAAGCAAGGACCTTTACGAAAACTCTTGCCCTAGCACTGTAGACTCTAGTCAACTGAAGATTTGTTCACTTGCAACTGCCCTGTGGTGTTCGGACCTCGTCGAGTGCCTTGATCGCTGGGTGAGCAAGCTCCTGCGTGCCCTTCGCCGTGAGAGCATCGGTGATAAATGCGTTCCAAATATGGGACCACGACAAGAGAATCCACTTCCTCGGCTGACACCAGCAGCCGTCTATTGTCGCGTTGCCTCTCACTGGACCTTGAAGTCCGCGTCAAAGATCGACGCATCCGCGCGTTCGCGGGAGTACGTCCGGACACCGGTCAGTCTCTGACGCTCTCTGTAGAGCACAACAGACTCGCTGGTGCATTAGCCAAGCTGGACAACCTTGCCGCAGGCGCGGAGTTCCTGCTGGGCCACAACCTCATCGAATTCGACTTGCCCCATCTAAAGGCTGCGAGTCCAAGCCTCAAACTGTTGCGGCTGCCAGCGGTGGACACGCTCAGGCTTAATCCCCTGGCGTTTCCGCGCAATCCTTACCACCACCTCGTCAAGCACTACCAGGACGGCAAACTCAAGCGCGGGCGCCGAAACGACCCGGAGTTGGACGCCAGATTGACGCTTGAGGTCTTCGCCAATCAGCAAAGGGCGCTGCGCGAAGCACCGGCTGACCTCTTGACGGCCTGGCATTGGCTCACCACGCAGGAAGATGGCGCGGGATTTGACAGGGTATTCGCCTCATTGCGTGGTGCGCGAAGACCATCCGACGTAGTGGCGCATGATGCGATTCGGGCACGTTTCGCCGGCAACGCCTGTCAGACACATGCACACGACGTCATGGCGAATGTCACCCGACACGGTTGGGCGCTGGCCTATGCGCTGGCATGGATGTCAGTGTCCGGGGGCACCTCGGTAGTGCCTCCCTGGGTGCGGCATCAGTTCCCCGAAGCGGGTCGGCTGGTGCGCCGACTACGTGACTCCGCCTGCGCCGATTCCGCTTGTGGATGGTGCCGGGATCGGCACGACGCCGGCAAAGAGCTTGCCCGCTGGTTCGGTTTTTCCGATTTCCGTCCTGAGCCGACGGACGAGATTGGGCGGCCCATGCAACGGTCCATCGTCGAGGAGGCAATGGCAGGGAAGCATGTGCTCGGGATACTGCCCACCGGGGCTGGAAAGTCGCTCTGCTACCAGGTCCCAGCGCTATCCCGCTATGACAAGACCGGCGCTCTGACAGTCGTGATTTCACCTCTGGTCGCCCTCATGGCGGATCAGGTCCAAGGACTCGAAGCGAGAGGCATTGGTTCCTGCGTCACCATCAACGGGCTTCTGTCCATGCCGGAGCGATCCGATGCTCTGGACCGGGTGCGGCTGGGAGACGCCAGCATCCTGATCATCTCGCCGGAGCAGCTTCGCAGCGTGTCCACGCGCCGCGTCCTCGACCAACGCGAGATCGGCTCCTGGGTGCTGGACGAGGCCCACTGCCTCTCCAAGTGGGGCCACGACTTCCGGCCCGACTACCGTTATGTGGGCCGCTACATGCGAGAGCGAGCGGGGAAAGGGCCGGTGCCGCCGGTGCTTTGCCTGACTGCGACGGCCAAGCCCGACGTGAAGACCGAGATCGTGGACTACTTCCAGCAAGAACTCGGCATCGAGCTGAAGGTCTTCGACGGCGGCGCACGGCGTACCAACCTGGAATTCGTGGTGGTGCAGACGAGTGGCGAAGGGCAGTTCTCCGACATTCATCAGGTCATAGAGGCCGATCTGCCGACAGAGCTGCCGGGCGGCGCCATCGTCTATTGCGCGACCCGGCGGCAGGCCGAAGAGGTTGCGGAGTTCTTGCAGGCGAAAGGCATGGATGCGAACCACTTCCATGCAGGACTGCCGCCGGAGACCAAGAAGAACGTCCAGGAGCGTTTCATCCGCGGCGATCTGCGAGCCATCGTCGCCACTAACGCCTTCGGCATGGGCATCGACAAGCCGGACGTGCGGGTCGTGATCCACGCCGACATACCAGGTTCCTTGGAAAACTACCTCCAGGAAGCGGGGCGCGCCGGACGGGACCAGCAGAGGGCGCGCTGCGTGCTGCTCTTCTCAGCGGATGACGTGGAGCGGCAATTCGGCATGTCGGCCCGTTCCCGGCTTACGCGACGCGAAATCCACGGCGTGCTGAGGGCGCTGCGGAATCTCGACCGGAGGAAGCGCTTGGGCGGCGAAGTGGTGGCCACGGCGGGCGAAATCCTGGGTGAGGATGACGAGCAGGCGTTCGAGCGAGACTCCGCCACCGACGACACCCGAGTGCGCACCTCAGTGGCCTGGCTGGAGGAAGCGGTGCTGCTGACCCGGGAGGAAAACAAGGTTCAGGTGTTCCCGTCCTCTTTGCGGGTGAGTTCGGTGGAAGAGGCGAGCTTCAAGCTCGAAAAGGCGCCAATCGCGGATGCCGACCGCCGCCAACTGCTGGCCATTGCCGAGTCGCTCATCGAGGCTGACGCCGACGAAGGCATCTCCACCGACGAGTTGATGGCCGCATCGGGCCTGAACTCCGAGGGCGTGCGGGCGGCGCTCCACGATCTGGAGCGATTGGGCATCGCCCGCAACGACACGGTGTTGACGGCCTTCGTCCACACAGGGGTGCGGCGCGCCTCCCGGGCACGCTTTGAGCAGGCGACGGCACTTGAGCGAGGCCTTATCGACCTCCTGCGGGAGACGGCGCCGGACATGGAAAAGGGCGACACGTTCCCCCTGCATCTCCGCCTCGCCACCCAGCGGCTGAAGGACGACGGCCATAACTACGCGCTGCCGGAACTCCTGCGGCGCATCGTCCGCAGCATTGCCGCTGACGGCCGGGGCGAGGGCGGCGGTGGGGGAAGCCTGGGAGTGCGTGGGCGCGATGCAGAGACCGTGCAGGTGACGTTGCAGCGCGAATGGACGGCGTTGGAGAAGACCGCCGAACTGCGACGCGCGGCCGCAGGGCGTCTGTTGGACCACCTGCTTGCCTGCCTGCCGTCGGGACGCCGAGGGACGGACTTGCTGGCCGAGACGACCCTGGGAAAGCTGCGGCAGGCCATCGAGTCCGACTTGGTCCTCAAGAGCGAGGTCAGAGACCCCGCCAGGCTGATGGACCGTGCGCTTCTGTGGCTGCACGAACAGGAAGTCATACGCCTGAACAAGGGCCTGACCGTATTCCGTCCAGCCATGACCATCCGCCTGAGGCCGGAAACACGACGCTTTGCCCAGGCCGACTTCGCACCCCTCAAGCTCCACTACGACGAGCAGGTGCTGCAAATCCACGTCATGGCCGAGTATGCGGCGAAGGGTCTTGGCTCCATGGCCGACGCTCTGAGTTTGGCCATGGACTATTTCAGGTATAGCCAAGCGGAGTTTCTGAGGCGATGGCTACCCGACAGGGAGCGGGAAATCTCGCGCCAGACCACGCCCGAATCGTGGCGAGCAATCGTCGAGAGCTTGAACAATCCCATCCAGCGCCGCATCGTTGCGGACGACCGGGAGCAGACGAACGTGCTCGTGCTGGCGGGCCCGGGCTCCGGCAAGACGCGGGTGCTGGTGCACCGCATCGCCTACCTGATTCGCGCCAGGCGCGAGAAGCCTCGCGGCATCCTGGCCCTCGCCTACAACAGGCACGCAGCGGTCGAAATACGGCGACGCCTCGCGGACCTCATAGGCGACGATGCCAAGGGCGTGCTGGTGCTCACCTGCCACGCGCTGGCCATGCGGCTGGTCGGCGCTAGCTTTTCGGGGCGGGCAAATCGACTGGATGACGGTGAATTCCAGGAGATTCTCAAGCAGGCGGCTGCCTTGCTGCGTGGGGAGGGATTGCCGTCCGACGAAGCGGACGAGTATCGATCCCGATTGTTGGCTGGCTTCCGCTGGATCCTGGTGGATGAGTATCAGGACATTGGCCTCGACCAGTATGAACTGATCTCGGCTCTGGCCGGCAGAACCCTCGCGGAGGAAGACGACAGGATCAGCCTCTTCGCGGTGGGCGACGACGATCAGAACATCTACGCCTTCAACGGCTCGTCGGTGGAGTTCATACGACGTTTCGAAGCGGACTATGGAGCCAAGCCGGCCTATCTCACCGACAACTACCGCTCCACCGGACATATCGTCACGGCCGCCAACACCGTAATCGAGCCTGCCCGGCAACGGATGAAGACCGGTCACCCCATCCACGTAAACCGTGCCCGGGAGAATGACCCCCAAGGCGGGGCATGGGCTGAACGTGATCCGGTCGCCGGCGGTCGAGTGCAGATCTTGCCGGCGGGAGACGATCCCATCTCACAGGCTCAGGTAACGGTAGCCGAGCTGAAGCGGTTGTCAGGACTCGCGCCGAACTGGGACTGGTCCACCTGCGCGGTGGTGGCTCGTGAGTGGAGCTACTTGGATCCGGTGCGCAGCCTCTGCGAACTCGAGGGGATTCCGGTTCAGATGGGGAATGAGGAGTTTACGGGAGTCTGGCACCTGCGGGAGACGCAGGCGCTCCTGAGCTGGGTTCGAAGGCGGGACTCAAAGTTGGTAGCGAGCGCGAATCTGAACGACTGGCTGGTCGGGCAACCCTCGGGCCCTTGGACCGACCTGCTGGGTGAGGCCATTGACGAGTGGGGGTTGGAAACCGGCGGCGCGGAAACGTCGGTGAGTCACTTCATCGAATGGCTGGCGGAGTGGGGACGGGAAGTGCGTCGACGCCAGCGCAGCCTCCTTCTACTGACCGCGCATCGCGCCAAGGGCTTGGAGTTCGACCACGTGGTCGTGTTGGACGGAGGTTGGGACCGCGCGGGACGTGGTGAGGATGCCGATGCCCCGCGCCGTCTGTACTACGTTGCCAAGACTCGCGCACGGGAGACGCTTGCCCTGGCGCGCTTTTCGGGGTCGCACCCGCTCCAAGACGACTTAATGGGCAGCTCGTCAATACTGCTCCGCCCATCGCCCACCGAACTCCCGGCAGCAGCCCCGGAACTGACGCGTCGCTATCGGCGGCTCAGCCTGCGTGACGTCTTTCTCAGCTTCGCGGGATACAAGCATCGTGATCATCCCGTGCATCGCGCCATTGCCTCTCTCTCGCCCGGCGACAGGCTGGAGGTGCGAATCGGCTCGAATCGCTGGGAGCTGCTTGATCGCGACGGGACGGTCGTCGGGCGGCTCGCTCGTGGTTTCGAGGCCCCCGACGGCGTGCGTTGCACGTTCGCCAGGGTCTTGGCCGTCGTCACATGGGACCGGGAGCGCTCTGAAGCGGAATTCCGGGACCGTCTTCAGTGCGATGCGTGGGAAGTGGTGGTGCCGGAGCTGGTGTTCGAGCCCGCCTCGTAGTCCCACCTCCCCTATCATCGGACCTCGATCAGTTCGCTTTCGGCAGCACCCAGTTCGGCGAGCCCGGCCCCGGCCCCGGCCAGTTCGGGGCGCCGCACGACGTCTGGATCGACGACCAGGGCGCGCTCTACGTCTGCGAGGTCCAACGCGCCAACCGGCTGCATAAGTTCGTGCCGGCCTAGACCCGTCCGCCAAGCGACTCCGGATAGCGGGATGGTGGCCGCGCCAGTCTTTGCATTCACCCTTCAAGTCGTAGTCTCAGCGTTGATGAGTGATACGATGACTCATAGTGACTCACTTTGTGACTCAGATGGGTGATCTGAAGTGCACCAACTCACGGTTAGAGGCTTCGACGACGAATTGAGCCGCCGGCTGCGCCGGCTTGCAAAGCGTGATGGGATCTCCCTAAATCAGGCCGCGCTCAAGTTGCTGCGAAAGGGAGCCGGGCTCACGGACGGTGCCGGAGGCGCGGATGTCATCGGCGATTCCCTGGATCATCTGATAGGGACCTGGTCTGCGGACAGAGCGGATGAACTGGATGCTGCGCTGCGCGAGTTCGACACCATCGACGAGTCGCTCTGGCGGTGACGGGTCTGCTGGACGCCAATGCCTACTCGCTGCTCGTGCGCGGGCACAAGCAGGTTATGGACATAGTTCGCAGTGCCGAGGAAATCCTGCTCTCGGCGGTTGTGGTTGGCGAATTGATGCATGGCTTTCGTCTGGGGTCGCACTTCCACAGCAATCTCGCCGACCTTCGTGCGTTTCGAAATAGCCCGTACGTTTCCTTCGTTCCAGTGGGGGAGGTAACCGCGGACCGCTACGCCAGAATTGCGGCGGCGCTGCGAGCGAAGGGTCGCCCCATTCCGACCAACGATGTGTGGATTGCGGCCCACGCCATGGAGACTGGCGCCGACTTGATTTCAGCTGATCGACACTTCGCGCACGTTGACGGGATTGCCTGGGTCCCAATAGCGGTGGATTGAGCTTGCGAAGGGCGCTAGCTGACAGAGCCAGCCACTTGCATTGGAGCGTAGCGCTCGGTGATGCCTAGCCCGACCCGCCGTCTGTAATCCGCGCGGACGCCAGCAGCTCTTTGCCCCGATTCGATAGCTCATCGAACTGGGCGCCGGTCATCTCGACCCAGTGGCCCGAGTAGTACCAGGGGCGCGTGTAGACCAGGCACAGTTCCGGGCGCGCGTGGTCGGAGCGGTTGGGCGTGCCGCGGTGCAGTGGGCGCGGGTCCTGCATCCAGATCGAGCCCTTCTTGAGGTTGAGCCGCCTGGGCCTGAAGTCTCCCGCCTCTAGTACGTCGTTGTAGCGGCCTTGCAGGCTGGGATCGGCCAGGTACTGCGTGCCCGGCAGGATTTCGAAGCTGCCGTTTTCCTCGAACGTGTCGACCAGCGGAATCTTGGCGCTCACCGTGTCGCAGGTCTGGGTGCCGATGTGCGGCGTCGTGAGCGCCATGTCGCGATGCCACCGCTGATAAGTGCTGTCGGGATAGGGGTTGTTCGACGTGTAGCCCGTCAGTTGGTAGTCCGACACGCCCCAATAGCGGTCCATGAACGCCAACACCGTGGGGTGCTGGTAAACGGCGGGATCTGAGAAAGGCATGGCCCAGGGCAGGTCGACCGTGTAGCGGTTGGGATATCCGAGTCGCCCGCGGCCCGTGGCCAGTTCGCCCGAAAGCTCCCGCGAGTTGCGCGCGCGCACGGCCTCCAGCAGGGGCATGAACGCCGCGTGGAGGGCGTCCACCACCTCCACCGGGAGCGCGTTTTCGAACACCGTAAAGCCGTTGATGCGGTACTCGGCGACGCGCAGGTCGAGATCGTCGTGCGTTGCGTTCATTGTGCGGCCCGTTCGCTCGCGCCGGATGCGGCGAGCTTAGCGCGCGGCTGCTACGTGGGATCCGGCACTTCGAAGAGGAAGCCCTCGATCTCGATGTTGAGCCCGGTCAAGCCGAGCGGCACGTCGAAAACGACGCTCACTCTCGCTTCCTTGCCGGCAGGCAGACTCTCCACCAGGTAGAGCGGGCGGCCTCGTTCGATGTCGGGCACCATGCCCGTCAGCGCGTTCGTCCCCAGGTTGCTCACGGCAATCTCCTCACCGTCGGCGGTGAGCAGAACGATGTTGGCCTTGGCGATCGTGATGAACGACGACGATTCGTTCTTGAAGTGCATGTTCACGAGCTTGAAGACGCCGTTCTTTGGCTTGAACGGGGAGCCGGTGAACTGCTTCAACTCGGGCAGGTTGGCCACTCCAACCAGGGTGACCTCGAACCCCGTGGCGTCTACTTGAGAGTCTCCGGCCGTCGGCAGGCCGGTGCGTGAGACTGCTGCCTGCTGCTCGACCTCGACCCGCGCCTGCGCTCGCACCTCGGCGTAGATCGCCACGGTCGGTGTGGCCTCGGGCGCGGCCGCGTCGGTTGCGGCCGCCGCGGCCGCGGTGGACTCGGTGCTCGGCGTTTGCGCGGCCGGTGTGGCCGGACGGGCGGTAATCGCCGCAGCCGCTGTGCGAGCGGCGGCTTGGGCGGCGACCGTCGCCACGGGCGTTGCATCAGCCGCGTCCGCCGCCTCGTCGCCGGGACCCTGCGCGAGCACGACCACTGCGATCACAACCGCAATAACCACAATCAGCGCGATCAGCGCCAAGTAGAACTTCGGGACGCTGCGCACATATCGACCGATCGTGGCCACGGTGCGATCTCCTTGAATTCCCGCGCGCCAACGTAGTTGCCTGCCGCCGGTTAGCGCTCCACGCGTTGCCTGCCGTCCCCGCCCACCGCGAGACCGGCTCCCGATTATGCCTGCCGGCGCCGCGGCGCTGGGAGCGCGATATCATCGGGCGCCTTCCGAAAGATGCGGCGTATGGCCGGTTGCGATTCCCTGCCGTGTCTCAAGCGCGATTTGATCGGCGGTTCCCCGTCGCACCCGACAGCGTCGCTTAGCCATGCCGCTCGGCTTGCTGAAATACGGACTGCGACCGCGCCGCCCGCCTGACCGGTTTCTTCCGCCTCGCCCGGAGCTCAAGCGCGCCTACGACACCGTGATCATCGGCGGCGGCGGCCACGGACTCGCCGCGGCCTACTACCTGGCGACCGAGCACGGCATCACGGACATCGCGGTGCTCGACAAGGGCTATCTCGGCGGCGGCAACACGGGACGCAACACCGCCATCGTGCGGGCCAACTATCTGACCGAGGAAGGCGTGCAGTTCTACGCCGAGTCACTGGACCTCTGGCGCGGGCTGAGCAACGAGCTCGACTTCAACCTGCAGTACACCGAGCGCGGCCACCTGACGTTGGCGCACGCCGACTCGGCCATCCGAACCATGCGCTGGCGCGCCGAGGTCAACAAGCACTTCGGCGTCGATTCCGAGCTGATCTTCCCCGACGAGATCGCCAAGCTGGCGCCGGGCCTCGATCTTTCGTCCGACGTGCGGCATCCGGTGCTGGCGGCGCTGTATCACCCGCCCGGCGCCACCGCACGGCACGACGCCGTGGTGTGGGCCTACGCCGCGCGCGCCGCCGCGCAGGGCGTCGAGCTGCACTCCGACACGGAAGTTACGGGAATCCAGGTTGAGAGCGGTCGCGTGGCTGGCGTCGAGACCTCGCGCGGGAACATTCGGTGCAACCGCGTGCTCCAGGCGGTCGCCGGGCAGAGTTCGCTGGTTGCGGCCATGGCCGGTTTTCGCCTGCCGATCCACACCGTGCCGCTGCAGGCCTGCGTCTCGCTGCCACTCAAGCCCTGGCTCGATCCCATCGTGGTATCGGGGAGTCTCCACGTCTACATCTGGCAATCGGCGCGGGGCGAAGTGGTCATCGGCGGCGCCACCGATCCCTACGGGCTCTACGCCAACCGGTCGACGCTGGAATTCGCCGAGGGCACCCTGCTGCCGGTGCTCGAGCTGTTTCCGTTCCTCGCTAACGTCAAGATGCTGCGCCAGTGGGCCGGCATGTGCGACATGACGCCCGACTTCAGCCCGGTCATGGGCGTCACCCCGGTCGAGAATCTGTACATCGACGCGGGCTGGGGCACCTGGGGCTTCAAGGCCACGCCGGTCTGCGGCAAGCGGATGGCGGAGCTCGTTGCCACCGGGCGCACGCCCGACCTTCTGCAGCCGTTTCGACTCAGCCGCTTCGCCGAATTCGAGCAGGTCGGCGAAAAGGGCGCGGCGTCGGTGGGCCATTAGGTGCGCGCATGAAGGTCATGCCCTGCCCGCTCAACGGACCGCGCCCGATCCAGGAGTTCACCTGCGGCGGCGAGGTCGTCGCGGCGCCCGATCCCGACCAGGCCGACGCCGAAGCCTGGGCCGACTATCTCTTCCTGCATGACAACGCCGCCGGAATCGTGCGCGAGTGGTGGTATCACGTGCCCACGAGCTTCTGGTTCATCGCCGACCGCGACACGGTCACCGATGAGATCGTGCGCACCTTCCTGCCCCGCGAGCTCTTCGGCCCCGACGCTCGCCAAGACCAGCCATGACGCGCGAGCGCCTGCCGCCGCCGGCCGGCAGCCGGATCGACCGCACCCGGCCCGTGACGTTCGAATTCGAGGGACGTGACTACACGGGCTATGCGGGCGACACCATCACCAGCGCGCTGGCCGCGAACGGTGTGTGGTGCCTGTCGCGTTCCTTCAAGCTGCATCGGCCGCGAGGGTCGTTTGGCTTCGCCGGCGACGAGGCGGGCTCCCTGGTCCAGCTCGAAACCGAGCCCAACGTGCACGCCGACACGCGCGCGATCGAACCCGGCCTGCGAGTGCAGGCGCAGAACACCGTCGGCGGCCTTGAGAGGGACTGGGCAGCCCTGCTTGGACATTTCGAGCGCTTCCTGCCCGTGGGGTTCTACTACAAGGCCTTCTACAAGCCGCGCGGCGTCTGGAACTGGTGGGAGAAGATCATCCGCCGCACGGCCGGCCTCGGGCGCGTCGACCGGACGTGGGCGCCCGAGTACTTCGACAAGGCGTACGCCACCTGCGACGTTGCGATCATCGGCGGCGGTGCGGCGGGACTGTCCGCCGCAGCCGCGTGCGGTGCTCAGGGCCTAGACGTGCTGCTCATCGAACGTGAGCCCGAGCTGGGCGGCTGGCTCACCTACGGGCGGCTAGAAGCCGGCGACGGCGCCCTTGACGACCTGCGCCGGCGCGTTGAAGCCCTGCCATCGGTCCGCGTGATGACCTCGGCAACCTGCACCGGCTGGTACGGCGACAACTGGCTGGCCGTGGCGCAGGGCAATCGCCTGCACAAGGTCCGCGCCGGGGCCGTCATCGCCTGCACCGGTGGCACGAGCCAGCCGGCCGTCATCCGCAACAACGACCTGCCGGGCATCGTGTCGGCGACTGCCGCGCAGCGCCTGATCCGGCACTTCGGAGTTCGGCCGGGCCTGCGCGCCGTGGTGCTGACGGTCAACGACGAGGGCTACGCCGCGGCGCTCGATCTGGCCGAGCACGGAATCGACGTGGCCGCTGTGGTTGACTGCCGCCTTGATGCGCCGACCGGCCGGATGGCGTCCGAAGCCGAAGCGTGCGGGCATCGAATCCTGTTCGGCCACACCGTGCGCGAGGCATGGCGCGATCCGCAGCGCCTGCAGATCGGCGGCGTGCTGGTCACTCGCGTCACCGGACCCGGCGCATGCGCCGCCGACGGAGAACGGATCGACTGCGACCTGCTGGTCGTGGCCGCGGGCGTGTCGCCCGCCGGAGGTCTGCTGGCGCAGGCCGGCGCGAAGTTTCGGCCCGACGGGCACGGCGCGGTGCCGCGTCTGGCGTCGCTGCCGGATCACGCATTCGCCGCCGGCGTCGTTGCCGGAGCATCGACGGTGGAACTGGCCCTGGCGCAAGGCGAACACGCCGCTGGGGCGGCCGCCGCAGACCTGTCGGGCTCCGCTGCCGATGCCTCGGCGATCTCCGCTCGACCCGATGCCGATGAATCGAGTGCGACGTGGCCCGTATTTCCGCACCCGCACGGCCACGAGTTCGTCGACCTCGACGAGGACGTGACCGTGCGCGAGATCGAGGACGCCCTGGCGGAGGGCTACGAGGACATCGAGCTCCTCAAGCGATACTCGACCGTGGGCATGGGCCCAAGCCAGGGCCGCCTTTCCGCCATCGCGACGGCCGCGGTCACGGCGGCGGCCCGCGACACCACCTCGGCCAAAATCGGCGCCACGACAACTCGCCCGCCGACTCACCCCACGCGCTTCGGTCTGTTCGCCGGCCGTGGGTTCCAACCCGTGCGGCACACGCCTATGCACGGCTGGCACGTCGACGCGGGCGCGCAGATGATGACCGCTGGCCTCTGGATGCGCCCGGCCTACTACGGGCGCTCGGATGAGCGCGCCGATGCCATTGCCGACGAGGTTTTGGCGGTTCGCTGCGCGGTGGGCCTGATCGACGTCTCCACGCTCGGCGGCTTCGATATCCGCGGGCCTGACGCGGTGGAGTTTCTCGAACGCGCCTATACCCCATCATTCCGCCGTTTGCGCGCGGGCCGCACCCGCTATGCGCTGCTGACTGATGAGCAGGGCATCGTCGTCGACGACGGCGTGGCGGCCAGATTGGGACCCGACCACTACTACGTGACGGCCAGCACGTCGGGTGCGGAGCAGCTCTATCCCCTGCTGCTCTGGTACCAGGCGCAGTGGCAGCTCGACGTCGATATTGCGGACGTCACCCCGGCCTATGGCGCCATCAACATCGCCGGACCGAAGGCCCGCCGCGTCCTGGAGAAGCTGGGGACGGATATCGACCTGTCGCCCGAGTCATGTCCCTATCTCGCCGCACGCACCGGCACGCTGGCGGGCGTGGACGTGCGTCTGCTGCGGATCGGCTTCGTCGGGGAGCTGGGCTACGAGATTCACCCGCCCGCGTCCCAGAGCCTGGGGCTGTGGGAGGCGCTGATTGACGCCGGCCGCGAGTACGGCATCCGACCCTTTGGCGTGGAGGCCCAGCGCGTCCTGCGGCTGGAAAAGGGTCACGTGATCGTCACCCAAGACACCGACGGTCTCACCCATCCGCACGAGGTCGACCTGGGTTGGGCGCTGGGCCGCCGCAAGTCCTTCTTTATCGGCAAACGCTCAATCGAAATCCTGCGTGAAAAGGGCCTTTCCCGCCGGCTCGTTGGTTACGCCGTGTCCGACCGCCGCGCCACCGTGCCCGACGAAGGCCACCTCGTCGTGCGGGACGGCGAGATCACGGGTCGTGTCACGTCGTCGGCGTGGTCGCCGGTCCTCGATCAGGCCATCGGTCTGGCCTACGTGGCGCCCGACCAGGCCGAGGTCGGCAGCATCATCACCATCAAGGCGGCGCGGGGACGGCTGGTCGAGGCCGAGGTCGCGCGGCTGCCGTTCTACGACCCCGACAACACCAGGCAGGGCATGTAGCCGTGATTGAGTCACGCAGCCCGATCGATGACGCCCTGCGAGCCGCCGGAGGCACGTTTGGCGAGCACGCCGGCGTGACCGTCGTGACCGACTTCGGCGATCCCGGCGGCGAGGCCGCCGCGGCCCGCCGGCTGGGCCTGGTCGACCTCTCGCCGTTGCCGCGCGTGGGATTTCGGGGTCCCGGCGCGCGGGAGTGGCTCACCGCCCAGGGCGTCGACCTTCCGGACAAACCCAACCAAGCGAGTGTCCAGCCGGACGGCGCAATCGCGATCACGCGGTCATGGACCGAGGTGCTGGTGCTTGGGGCAATCCAGGGCGCCGACAGCCTCTGCGCCCGCCTCGAAGCGGGCGCGGCGGACGCCCATCGTGCTCGTGCCTACCCGCTGCCTCGATTTGACGGGATGTTCTGGTTCGCCCTCACGGGCGCGTCTGCTGCCGAGTGCCTGGCGAAGGTGTGCGGCGTCGACATGCGTGAGCCGGCATTCCCCGTCGGCTCGGTCGCGCAGACCTCGGTGGCCCGGCTGAGCGCGGTCATCGTGCGCGTTGAAGTAGGCGAAACGCCGGTGTTCCACCTGCTCGGCGACAGCGCCTCGGCCGACTACGCCTGGGGCTCGCTGCTCGATGCGATGCAGGAGTTCGACGGCAAGCCCGTCGGCCTATGCGCGCTGCACGCGCTGGCCCGTGAATTCAAGTAGCATCGCGGGTTGCGCGGCGGCCCCACCGGGCCGAACCTGATCGGGACCCTGGCCACATGTGCGGCATCGTTGGGTTGTTCCTCAAGCAGGAATCGCTGGAGCCATCGCTGGGTGAATGGCTCGAGCCCATGCTCGTGGCCATGGCCGACCGCGGTCCCGACAGCGCCGGGTTCGCGATCTACCACGACCCCGCTCCCGACGGCGCCCTCAAGCTCACCCTCTATCACCCCGAAACCGGCTTCGACTGGGAGGCACTTGCGGAAGGGCTCGGCACGGCGTTTGCGGGGCGTGTCGATCTGCATGTACGCGTGACGCATGCCGTGATCGTGGTCAACGCCACGGAAGCCGAAGCGCGCGCCTGGCTTCGAGGCCACCACCCGGAGGTGCGCATCACCAGCGTCGGCGCCGAGATTGAGATCTACAAGGAGAAAGGGCTGCCCGACGACGTGGCCGGGAGCTACGCCATCGGCGAGATGACCGGTTCGCACGCGTTGGCGCACACCCGCATGGCCACCGAGAGCGCCGTGACCACCGAGCACTCGCACCCGTTCTCGACCGGGCGCGACCTTTGTCTGGTGCACAACGGCTCGCTGTCCAACCACAACCGGTTGCGCCGCGAGCTTGAGCGCCAGGGCATGACCTTTCAGACCGACAACGACAGCGAGGTCGCCGCCGGCTACCTCACGCATCGCATGGCCGAAGGCGCGTCTCTGGAAGAAGCGCTCGAATCGAGCCTGGAAGATCTCGACGGCTTTTTCACGTTCGCCATCGGCACGCGCGACGGCTTCGCCGTCCTGCGTGACGGCATCGCGTGCAAGCCCGCGGTGCTGGCCGAAACCGACCAGTGGGTGGCGATGGCGTCCGAGTACCGCTCCATCGCCCATCTGCCGGGGGCCGCGGGCGCGCGGATCTGGGAGCCCGCGCCGGCGACGGTCTACGCCTGGTCGCGCAACTGACCGGATGATCACCGTCGATCTCAATCGCGTTGACATCCGCGAGCTAAATCAACGCCTGCACAATCTGAACGGCGACGACGGGCGGACCCCGTGGCGCATCGTCGGCCCGGACGGCCGGCACTCCATCGCCGTGGGCCTCAACGCGCCGTTGTCGGTGTCAATCGAAGGGCACGTGGGCTACTACTGCGCCGGCATGAACCAGCACGCCGAAGTCACGGTTCGCGGACACGCCGGGCCGGGCCTGGCCGAAAACATGATGTCCGGCACGGTGCGTGTCACCGGCAACGCCAGCCAGGGGGCCGGCGCCTCGGCGCACGGTGGCCTGCTGGTGATCGAGGGCGACGCCAGCTCTAGGTGCGGCATCTCCCTCAAGGGCGGCGACATCGTCGTGGGCGGCTCGGTCGGCCACATGAGCGCGTTCATGGCCCAGGCGGGCCGCCTGGTCGTGTGCGGCGACGCCGGCGCGGGACTCGGCGACTCGATCTACGAGGCCGAGCTGTACGTCGCCGGATCAGTCGGTGGCCTGGGCGCGGATTGCGTGGAGAAAGACATGACCGACGACCACCGCCGCCGCCTGGCCGAGCTGCTGTGCCGCGCCGGTATCGACGCCGACCCCGGGTCGTTTCGCCGCTACGGCTCGGCCCGCACGCTGTACAACTTTCACGTCGATCACGCAGGCACCTACTGATGGCCGAGCCGTCCGACCCCGGCGTCCTGCGCGAGTCTGCGACGTTTCCGCCCGAGACGATCGCCGAGATCCAGCGCGCGGCGTCCGAGGGCCTCTACGACATTCGCGGTTGGGGTGCCAAGCGGCGGCTTCCCACCTTCGACGACCTGCTCCTGCTGGGAGCCTCACTGTCGCGCTACCCGCTGGAGGGCTATCGCGAGCGCTGCGACACCAACGTGACCCTGGGCACGCGCTTCGCCAAGCAGCCGATCGAGCTCAAGATTCCCGTCACCATCGCCGGCATGAGCTTCGGGTCGCTCAGCGCCAATGCCAAGGAAGCGCTCGGCATGGCTGCCACCGAAATGGGCACCAGCACCACCACCGGCGACGGCGGCATGACCGACGAGGAGCGCGTCGCCTCCAAGACGCTGGTCTACCAGGTGCTGCCGTCGCGCTACGGGCTCAATCCCGATGATTTGCGCCGCGCCGACGCCATCGAGATCGTCGTGGGCCAGGGCGCCAAGCCCGGCGGGGGCGGCATGCTGCTTGGGCTGAAGGTGAGCGACCGCGTGGCCGACATGCGCACGCTGCCGGCCGGCATCGACCAGCGCAGCGCCAGCCGTCACCCCGACTGGACCGGCCCCGACGACCTGACGATCAAGATCCGCGAGCTGCGCGAGATTACCGACTGGCAAAAGCCGATCTACGTGAAGATGGCCGCCACGCGCGTGCAATACGACGTCCAGCTGGCGGTCAAGGCCGGCGCGGACGTGATCGTCCTCGACGGTATGCAGGGCGGCACGGGCGCGACGCAGGACATCTTCATCGAGCACGTCGGCATCCCGACCCTGCCGGCCGTGCGCCAGGCCACCGACACGCTGCAAGAGCTGGGCATGCATCGCAAGGTGCAGCTGGTGGTGTCGGGCGGGATTCGCAGCGGGGCCGACGTGGCGAAAGCCCTCGCCCTCGGCGCGGATGCGGTTTCCATCGGTGTCGCCGCGCTCATTGCCCTCAACTGCAACCGCCCGCTGTACCTGGAGGACTATGCGGCCCTGGGCACCGCCCCCGGCTACTGTCACCACTGCCAGACCGGCCGCTGTCCAGTCGGCGTCACGACCCAGGACCCGGAGCTCGAAGCACGGCTGGAGCCGAAGGCCGCGGCACGGCGGGTGCGCAACTACCTGTCCACCATGGTCCTCGAAGCCCAAACTCTGGCGCGAGCCTGCGGCAAGTCGCACATGCTCAATCTCGAGCCGGAGGACCTCGTGGCGCTCACCCCCGAAGCCGCGGCGATGGCGCGGGTGCCACTGGCCGGCACGAATTGGATTCCTGGCCTCGGCGCCTCGGACTAGCCGCGGTCACCTGAACCGTCGGGCAGCCCGCGCGCAATTCGCGCTACCGTAAGCCTCGATACCCGACCCGGCGCGTACGCAGAGATGGAGCATCGAATGGACCACGATCTGGCGGCCATGGTTCGCGACAAGGGCATCAAGTACCTGCTCTTCAGCTTCACCGACCTGTTCGGCGTCATGCGCTCGAAGCTCGTGCCGGCCCACGCCGTGGAGGAGATGCAGGACGAGGGCGCCGGCTTCGCCGGTTTCGCTGCCCACCTCGACATGACCCCGGCCGATCCTGACCTGTGGGCCGTGCCCGATCCCGCCAGCCTGATCCAGCTTCCCTGGGAGCCCGAGCTTGGCTGGGTGGCGACCAATCTGGTGATGAACGACGCGCCCGTGGGTCATGCGCCGCGAGTGGTGCTCAACCAGGTCATCGATGCCGCCAAGGCCCGCGGCTTCCAGATGAAGTCGGGCGTCGAAAGCGAGTTCTTCATTCTTGAGGCCGGCGGCTCGGGCATTGCCGACGGGCAGGACACGCAGGACAAGCCCTGCTACGACCAGATGGCGCTGCTGCGGCGCTACGAGCTCATCCGCGAAATCTGCGACGTGATGAACGAGCTTGGCTGGGGGCCCTATCAGAACGACCACGAGGACGCGAACGGGCAGTTCGAGATGAACTGGACCTACAGCGACGCGCTTACCACGGCTGACCGCCACGCGTTCTTCAAGTTCATGGTCCGTCACTTGGCCGAGAAGCAGGGCTTGCGGGCCACCTTCATGCCCAAGCCGTTCACCCAGCTCACCGGGAGCGGCTGCCACGTCCATTTCTCGCTGTGGGACGCCTCGGGCGACACCAACGTATTTCTGGACGAAACCGAGGAGATGGGCCTGTCGGAGACGGCCTATCACTTCCTGGGCGGGGTGCTGCACGCGGCGCCGGCCCTATGCGCCATCACCAACCCCACCGTCAACAGCTACAAGCGCCTCAATGCGCCGACCACCACCTCCGGCTCGACCTGGGCGCCGAACGCGATCAGCTACGCCGGCAACAACCGCACCCACATGGTGCGCATTCCCGACGCCGGGCGGCTTGAGACGCGCCTGCCGGACGGCGCCGCCAATCCCTATCTGCTGCAAGCCGCTCTGCTCGCCGCCGGGCTCGACGGCATCGAGCAGCGGCGCGATCCGGGCGAGCGTCTCGACAACAACATGTACGAAGCCGGAGCGGACGTCGATGTCCCGCGGCTGCCGTTGAACTTGCTGGACGCGCTGCGCAATCTGGACGGCAGCGCGGAGATGCGCGCCGGGCTGGGCGACGAGCTGGTGGGCAGTTACGTGAGCCTGAAGATGGCCAATTGGAACGACTTCATGGGGCACACCAGCGAGTGGGAGCGCGCCAACACGCTGGATATATAGGCGAATTGGCCCCAATCCGTTCGCCCTGAGCTTGTCGAAGGGTTCAACGAACGGATTGGGAGGATGCTACGGATGCCTATGAGAGGTCGGGTAGGACGGACGGTTCAACCCGGCGTCGCGTAGTCCAGATTCCAGTCGCCGAGCGTTTGCAGCGGCGTGACGCGCGCGTCGATATCCGGCGCGCCGTCGGCGCACCACGCGTCGATTTCCTCGCGGTGTCCGAGCCGGCGCAGCGCGTTCCACATCGGGCCGTAGTGCGCCCGGCCCCCGCCGCCGGCCGCGTCCCAGAAAAACATGTGCTCGGCCCCGGCGGCATAGATGTCCGCGGCCCGCCGGCGCAGGTCCCCTGGAGGCATGTGCCGCGGCATCACGTTCGGCGCCAGCGTCACCGATGTCCCGCGCACGAGGTCTACGAAGAATTGCATGGAGGCCGGGTCGGTCCAGGCCGGCGTCGTGCTGTCGAGGTCGCGCTCGGAGGTATAGGGAATGATCGTGTCGACCAGACCCTGCGCCACCCATTGCCGCAGGTCGATGGCGTTCTCCAGGTTCTCGGCGTCGCTGCTGAGCACCACCGCCGAGAGGTGGAACGGCTCCGAACGCCCCTGCGCGCCGGCAGTTTCATCCAGCATTTGCCGCACTTCGCGCATGAATTCCGTCAGGACCTCGGCGCGGTAGTGCAGCCAGCGCGGATCCAGGGGGTCCAGCGCGCGCGGGTCCAGACCGAATCGCCGCTTGAATCCTTCGACGACGGGCGGCTCGTACTCGACCAGCGGCGGGCGGCGGCAGTAGAGCAGGCAAACGCCGTCAATCGGGCGCCGGCACATCTCGCGCAATAGCCCGACCACGTTCACGCGCACTTCGGGATAGGTGTAGGCCAGGCGGGGTGTCAGCCCGCCCTCGCGGTTGACGCCGCGCCACTCCGGATGGCGCTCGTAGACGCTGTTGCCCCAGTTGAAATGGTCGTAGGGCGGTGGAAAGCGAAACCCCGCCACCCGATAGGCCGCGTGGACTTCGAGGCCGACTTCGTATGCGTATTCCACCGCCACGTCGAAGGGATCGATGTCTTGCTCGCGCAGCGCGCGCCGGCTCTCCACGTGCAGGCGGTCGAAGACCCGGGCGAAGTCGCCCAGCCCGTCGAAGGTAGCTTCGCGTCCCAAGTCGGTGTGGGAGAACATTAGATCGCCGCGACCGACCTCCCAGTAGAGCCGGGAGAAATCGGTGTCGCGGTAGGGCTCGATCTCGCGTTGGATGTCGCGCGCCGAGGTGAGCCGCCAGAGACCTAGGGGGCCATTCGCGTCCTGGTGGGCGAAGAGTCGCCGGGTGTCGCGACGAGCCTGGTCCGCCTGGACGCCGGCGATCTCGGAGGTGTCGAGCGGCACCAGCTTGACATAAGCCACCCGCGCCGACCCGCACTGCACCGATCCGGGTTCATCGCCTGGCGCCATCCGCGCCGTAACCTGGCCCAGGACGAGGGTGCGCCCCGTCAGGTCGGCGGTCTTCCAGTACATCTCCACCAGCGACGGCGGCGTCTCGCGGTCCGGCGGCAGCTTCATCAGCGTGGGCACGGGCTCGTCGCTCAGTCGGACCTCGAGCTCCAGGCCGCCGCCTTCTTCGACCGTGCGTGCCGGCATCACCCCGATCGACACGGCGTGCCAGCCGTCGACTTCGAGCGGCAGGTGGATGTCGGGCGCCGCCGTCTCCGGCCCGGCCAGCAGCATCACGCCGTCGAAGCCGTCGGCCGTGTAGCTGAGCGTGCGCCAGTGCCTGCGGCGGGGCTTGGGCGAGAGCGCGTCCGCCGGGCGGCACCGCGACAGATCGGTGAGATAGATCGGCTCGGCGGCCAACGCGCGATCGGCAATGCCCTCACGCATCGGGCAGCGGCCACTCCAGCCCTTCGAGGAACACGCGCAGCGCCGCCATTTCGGCGTCGCTCGGGTTCGGTGCGGGCGAGCGGCGCCAGCGCGGCGCGGTGCCGAAGAGCTCCGGAAGAGCGTGCCGCACCAACCCGTCCCAGCCGTAGGTGGTTGCCGCGGCGTAGTCGCGCAGTGGCAACTCCCAGCGTGAGACGAGGCGCCAGGCCGTCGCCAAATCGTTCGCCCGACTGGCTGCCCAGTAGTCGAACGCCGGGTCCGGAAGACTGCACACGAAATAGTCGAGCCACGCGGGGCACCACTCGTGGGACGCAAGGATATGGTGCCGCCTGAGACCCCCGCCGCCCGCCACCGTCCAGCGGTCGCCCCAGCGCATCCCCATCTCATGCGCGTAGTCCAGCGACGCATCCTCTTTGAAGGCGCAGACGCCCGCCACGGTCGCGAGGGACTCGCAGGTAGCGAACGGCACGTCTCCCACCAGCATCATCGGAATCTCGGCGGCGACTGCCGTGTAGTAGTCCGCCAGCGACTTCGGCGTGCCAGGCATGGCGATGGGGGGCCGTACCATGTAGAGGTCGAACCCCAGCTCGCGCACGTGACGTCCGAATTCCACGCACTTCGGCAGCCCCCACATGTTGTCGCAGGCCACCGTGAGCGCCCGTCCCGCCACGTCGCGCGCCACTGCGGCATGCACGTCGGCCACCTCGCCGTCGGTGAGCAGCGACATGAGGCTGTTGCCCCAGGTGAGCATCACGACGCCGCAGCCGGCGTCCAGCGACCGATCGATCATGCGCGTCAGCGCGGCGTAGTCGATCTGCCCGTCTTCGCTGAACGCCACGGGGACGGAGTTAATCGGCCCGCGCAGTCGTTCGCGAACCTCTGACTGCAGCGAATTCACGCGGCGTCCATCCGTTGTCTCCCACCGGCGGCAGCAGCTATGCGGCTCGCGAGGAGCACTGTACGCCCTGGTCGACCCAGCCCGCAGTCGGTGCCACGCGGGGCGTCTCGCAGGAGCGGCGGCTGCTAGGTAGACTCATGCCCCATGACGCTCCTGCCCTCGTTCTCAAGCGCATTGCGCGTTGATGAATGTCCCGCTGCGGCTTGTCCGTGATGGGTATCGGCATGGTCCCGACCGGGTCGCGTCACGCCGGCATCCTGGAGTCGGGAATAACGGTCCGACACGGAGCGCCGCCCCGATGAAGCTGGCCTGCATGACCAGCGTCTTCGCCGGCGATCCCATCGAGACGGCCGTCGTCAAAATCGCCGAGGCCGGCTATCGCTTTGTGGAGCTGTCGTCGGTCCATTGCGACTACAACACCATGACCAATGCGTTGATCGACAACGTGGCGCACGAGATCTCCCGCACCGGCCTGGAGGTCGTCGCGTACTACCCGACCGGCGCCGAGGAGAACTGGACCCGCATGCCGCGCATGTTCGAGGTCGCGTCCCGGCTCGGGGCGAGCCGCGTGGTGGCCGAATGCGCCAATCTCAGCAAGGCCCGCGAGCTCGAGCCGCTGTGCCAGAAGTTTCAGATCGACCTCGCCATCGCCAACCAGTGGCCCTACCCGTTCGGCCGCCCGTCGGACTACTCGGGGCTGAACGGCTCGGTTGGCTCGCGCATCGGCGCGGGTCCGGACACCGGGTGGTTCGCGGCGGGCGGACAGGACCCCGCCGAGCTGTTCGACATCGCCGGCGACCGGATCAAGGTGGTCCACCTCAAGGACGTGGCCGCGGAGGGCGAATATTGCCCGGTGGATCTGGGAGATGGCGTCGCTCCGCTGGAGCCGTTCATGGCGGGATTGGCCGAGCAGGGTTTCGACGGTCCTCTCACCGTCGCGCGCGATCCCGGCAAGCGGATCACGTTCGATATCGGGATCTTCGGCGACGCCACCTACGAAGTCCACGAAGAGTCCGTGTCGGACGACGAGGTCATGCAGTCGCTGCGCCAGGCCAGATCCTGGGCGCTGGAGCACGGCGCCGTCGAGTAGCGGGCCGATTCTTCCCGAATACGAGCCTCTGGGTCGGCCACCATTGGACCGGTGACACGGCAGCTTCGTCATTTCCGCCTTTATTCCGTCATTCCCGCGAAGACGGGAATCCACCCCACCTCTTCAACCGGCGAGTTGAGGTCGCCTGGTTAGGCTGGATCCCGCACGGCGCCCGGATTGCGAGATTGCCCATTCCCCCATTGCCCCGAATCCGGCACCGCCCGATAATTCAAGCATCGGCGGGGGTAGCTCAGTTGGCAGAGCGCTAGCCTTCCAAGCTGGATGTCGCGGGTTCGAGCCCCGTCCCCCGCTCCTAACCGAAGTGGATCGGCGAAAGCCGCCGATTCACGGCGTTTCGCGACATCAAGCCTTCAGCCCGTTCGTTCAACGCCCTCACAGCGGATGTCGCGCCGGAGGCCATTCGTGAGCGTGGCTGAGGTGCCGGCGGAATCTCCTCTGCGCGCCGCGTTCATCGGCATCAGCCACGATCACGCCTGGGGCAAGGCCGAGGCCATTCGTCGCTCGCCCCACATGGACTTGGTGGGCGCGTTCGAACCCGACGCCGCGGAATGGGAGCGCCAGCGCGAACGCGCGCCGTTCAGCGACGTTCGCCACTTGGCGGCGCGTGACGTACTGGAGGACCCAACGATTGAGGTCGTCTTCATCGAGACCCGTCCGCACGACAACCTGCGCTGGGTGCGGGAGGCTCTCGTCCACGACAAGCACGTGCACATTGACAAGGCGCCTGCGCCTTCGCTCAACGACTTGCGCGGCGTGCTCAGCCTCGCGGCCGATCGCGGCCGGCACGTGCCGATCGGCTACCAGTTCCGCTCGGATACGTCAGATCTCAGGTCGCTGGTGGTGAGGGACGAGGAGCCCCCATCGGTCTGCCGACTTACGCCGCAGCCATCTCGCTGACCAATGCCTGCCAGCGCGCGACGAACAGCCGTCGCTGCTCGGGCAGCGGGATATGGGCGCCGCCTCGGTGCCGTATCCGGAAGTAGTGTCCTAGCTCGTCAAACGCCGCGCAGAATCGCGCTGCTGGCTCGAAACGCCCGAAGCCCAGCATCGGGTAATAGCGCTGCTTGATGGCGCGATGGTCCTGTTCGGCGAGGTTGTTCAGACACTGGATGCGTCGGTGGAGAACCGTCCGACCGAGGATCCAGCGAATCGCCTTGCGGTAGGCCGGGTGATGATCGATGGTGACCCGCAGCGGCTTGTGGCCTGCGACCTCGAGCAGGATCCGAAGGAAGCGGCGCGCCGCGTGCTTGTCACGATGTTCGCTGAGCATTGACTACAATTCCCGTGCGCCTCTTCTGGAATCTCGCTCTCGGTCATGCAACCTGAGCCGGTTCCCACCGCCTACGTCGGCCTGGGCGGTCGCGGCATGCGCTACCTCCGCGCCTCGCATTGGGTCGGCGGCTTCACGCCCGTCGCTTTGGTGGACACGGACGCGGAGCGGTTTGGCGAGGCCCGCGAGTTCACTGACTTGCCCGAGCTCGCTTGCCACGCCTCGCTCGCCGCCGCGCTGCAGGCGCATGAGATTGCGGCCGTCTTCGTCTGTGCGCCGGCGTCGGCGCACGCCGCCATCATCTTGGAGGCCGTCAGGGCCGGGGCGCACGTCTTTACCGAGACGCCGTTCACCACCAACTACGCCGATGCCGCCGAGGCCGTGAAGATCGCCGCGGCGAAGGACCTGGCGATCGTGGTCGCCCAGCAGTACCGGCTCGCGGCGGTGGAACGCACCATCGCGAAACTCTTGGCGCAGGGCGCGTTGGGAGGGGTCGGCTTCGGATACCTGCGGCACGATCTGCCTGCACGCGAGCCGGCCGCCGAGGACGGGACTTCGCGACTCTGGCGGGCAGACGTCCACACCATCGATTCGCTCATCGCGATGATGCCCGGGAGTCCGACGCGCGTCTTCGGCCGCCTCTTTTCGCCAGGATTCAGCGATGCCGTGGCGCCCAGCTCGCTGCAGGCGACGCTCGAATTCGACGACGGTTCCGTGGTCCAATACTTGTCCAGCTTCGAATCGCACAAGCCCGGCTATAGCTTTCGGATCGACTGCGAAGCCGCAACCTTGGTGCACCGCGCCGCGCATCCGGGGCGCGGTGACGACGCGGCCGAGCTGATCCAGATTGCGCTCGACGGCAGCCAGCAACCGGTGACGCTCGATACGAGCTACGACGACGCTTGGTTAGAGGAGACCCTCGCCATCTTCTTCAGGGACTCCTTCCGGTTGGGCAAAGAGCCTGCCAGCAGCGGGCGTAACAATCTGGCCACCATGGCCGTGCTGCAGGCGCTGCTGCGCAGTTCCGAGACCGGGGAGGCGATTGACGTCGCGGATGTCGCGCCGGAGGCCATTCGTGAGCGTGGCTGAGGTGCCGGCGGAATCTCCTCTGCTCAACGACTTGCGCGGCGTGCTCAGCCTCGCGGCCGATCGCGGCCGGCACGTGCCGATCGGCTACCAGTTCCGCTAGGAGACGTCAGATCTCAGGTCGCTGGCGTGGCGTTCGTCGCGGGATTAGTGATGTTGCCCGCCGCCGTGTTCATGGGTAGCCGGTCGCGCACACCCGCCAGCTCCAGTTCCTTCGCGCGGTGACACGCGACCCAGTGACCCTCCGCCGCCTCTTCCCAGACGGGCGTGTCGGTCCGGCACACGTCCTGCGCATAGCGACAGCGGGGGTGGAAATAGCACCCGGACGGTGGCGCCGCCGGATTCGCGACCTCGCCCTCCAATACGATGCGCTGCGAGCGCCTTCGCGGGTCCGGCTCCGGCACCGACGACAGCAGGGCCTCCGTGTACGGATGCCTCGGGCTGTTGAACAGACGCTCACGATCGGTCATCTCGACCAGGCGGCCCACGTACATCACCGCCACCCGGTCGCTGAGGTGCTTCACCACACTCAGGTCGTGCGCCACGAAGAGATACGTGAGCCCGAGTTTCTGCTGCAGGTCGAGCAGCAGATTCAGGATCTGCGCCTGCACCGAAACGTCCAGCGCGGATACCGGCTCGTCGGCCACGACCAATGTGGGGTTCAGGGCCAGCGCCCGGGCGATTCCGATGCGCTGCCGTTGCCCGCCGCTGAAGGCGTGCGGGAATCGGCGCATGTACTCAGGACGCATACCCACCAAGCGCAGCAACTCTTCCACCCGCTCCTGCCGTTCCCGGCGGCTGCGCATGCCGTTCACCAGCAGCGGCTCACCGACGATCTCCAACAACGGGAACCTTGGGTTCAGCGAGCTGAAGGGGTCCTGAAAGATCATTTGCATGTCGCGACGCAGCCGCCGCAGCTCGCGCCGCGTGCTTTGCGCCACATCGAACACCGTGTCTTCGGTTGGCCGGAACAGAATCTGGCCATCCGTCGGGTCGATCGCGCGCAGGATGCAGCGGGCCGTGGTCGTCTTCCCGCAACCGCTCTCACCCACCAGCGACAGCGTCTCGCCCCGGTCGATGTGGAACGACACGTCGTCCACGGCTCGCACCGCGCCCACCTCGCGGCGCATAAAGCCCTTCCGGATGGGAAAGTTCTTCTTGAGGCGTTTCACCTCGAGGAGAGGGTGTCCGTTCGGCCCTTCGACGGTCATGCCCGCTCGTCCGTGGGCTCGTGATACAGGAAGCAGCTCACCAATTGATCTGACGTTCGCTCATCGAGCGCCTGGAGTTCGGGCACGTGCCGATCGCACGTTCCCGGAATGAATTGTGGACAGCGATCGTGGAACGGGCAGCCCTCGGGCCGGTTGTAGGGATGCGGGATGGCGCCGCTGATGGTGGGCAGCGGGACACGCGCCTCTGAATACAGGCTCGGGATCGACTGCAGCAGCAGGCGTGTGTAGGGATGCTTGGGATTGTGGAAGATCGCATCCACGGAACCCTCCTCAACCACCCGTCCCAGATACATCACGACAACGTTGTCGCACATCTCGGCCACCACGCCCAGGTTGTGCGTGATCAGGATGATCGCCATACCGAGGTCGGTCTGAAGCTGCCGCAGCAGGTCCAGAATCTGCGCCTGCGTCGTCACGTCCAGAGCCGTCGTGGGCTCGTCGGCAATCAAGACTCTCGGCTCGGCGGACAGCGCCATGGCGATCATCGCGCGCTGCCGCAGACCACCGCTCAGCTGGTAGGCGTATTCGTTAAGGCGCGCCTCGGCTCGTGAGATGCCGACTTGCCGCAAGAGGTCGGCCGCGCGTTCACGGGCTTCGCGCTTGCCCAACGGCGAGTGCAGCCGGATGGCCTCGACGATTTGGCTCCCGATCGGATGCACCGGACTGAACGAGGTCATGGGTTCCTGAAAGATCATCGCGATCTCGCCGCCGCGAATCTGCCGCATCTCCGGGCCGTCGGCCGAAATCTGCGCCAGATCGAGTTCGACTTCCCGTCCGTCGGTTCGATGCAGAAAACGAATCTCGCCTTCCACGATTTCGCCTGGATGTTCGACGATGCGCAATATCGAGCGTGCGGTCACGCTCTTTCCGCAGCCGCTCTCGCCCACGATCCCGAGGGTCTGGCCGGCGCACACCTCGAAGCTCGCGCCGTCCACCGCGCGCACCGTGCCCTCATCTGGGAAGAAATGGGTCTTGAGGTCTTGCACGCGCAGCAGTGGCCGCCGTTTCCCTGCGGCAAGGGTGGCCATCAGCTAGGTCCCGTACGGATCCGCGGCGTCCCGCAGACCGTCCCCGAGGAAATTGAACGCCAGAATCGCGACGATCACCGGCAGCGCCGGCAGCAGCAGCCAGGGTGACAGCGCCAACGTCTGAATGTTCTGCGCCTGCTGCAGCAGCACCCCCCAGGAGATGGCGGGCGGCCGCAAGCCTAGACCCAGGAATGACAGCGAGGTCTCGCTGATGATGATGGTGGGGATGGCCAGCGTCGTGGCCGCGATGATGTGGCTCAGGAACGAGGGCACCATGTGTCGCAGGATGATGCGCATGCGGCTGGCCCCGGCCAGCTCGGCGGCCATCACGAAGTCCTCTTCCCGCAGCGAGAGAAAGCGGCCGCGCACCACGCGCGCCAGTTCGGTCCACAAGATCAACGCCAGAAGGATTGTGATCGCGAAGTAGATCTGCTCGATCGACCAGTCCTTCGGCACCGCTGCGGCAATTCCCATCAACAGCGGAATCTGCGGGATCGAGCGCACGATTTCGATGATGCGTTGAATCACGGTGTCGATCAGGCCGCCGAAGTACCCCGACACGCCGCCGATCACGATTCCCAGAATCTGACTGATCGCCACCGCGATCAGCCCGATCGTCATCGAGATCCTGGTCGCGAAAACGATCCGCGACCACATGTCGCGCCCTTGAATATCAGTGCCCAGCAGCGACACATGCTCCTGCGCCAGCGTGCCACCCGCGTCGTCGCTCACACCGATCAGGTGCCGGTCCCACGGAATGATGCCCAAGATCTCGTACTCCAATCCCTGCGCAAAGAACTGCACCGAGATCGGTTGATCGCCCAGGATCTCGTACACGCGTTCGAACGTTTCCGGATCGCGACTTCCCTCGAATGCGAGCACATGCGGGTTCCACCCGTCGTCATCGAACAGGTGAATCGGCTGCGGCGGCAATAGACCGCGCTTGGCCGCCGGCAAGTTCGGATCGGCGTAGGCGAAGAAGTCCGCAAACAGCACCACCACGTAATACGTGATCAGCACAATCGCCGCGATGTTCGCGACCTTGTGTTTGCGGAATCGCCACCAGGTGAGTTGCCACTGTGTGGCGACCGAGATGCGCTCTTCCTCGCGCGCGCCGCCGACGGCCACTGTGCTCTCAATCGTTCGGGTGGTGTGGTCCTCAGCCACCGCGCGCCTCAAACTTGATTCGCGGATCAAGAATCACCAGCAAGATGTCCGAAATCAGCGTGCCGACTACCGTGATGACGCCCAATAACAGAATGATCGTCCCCGCCAGGAAGGAGTCTTGCGCGATCAGCGACTTCAGGAGAATCGGCCCGAGCGTCGGCAAGCTCAGCACGATCGATACGATCACGCTGCCTCCCACGATGTCTCGCAGCACGAAAGGCACGATGCTCACGAACGGATTCAGTGCCACGCGCACCGGGTACTTGAGCACCGCCCGGCTGTTCGTCAGGCCCTTCGCCCGCGCGGTTACCAAATACGGCTTACGCAGCTCATCCAGCAAGTTCGCCCGCATGATGCGTATCAGGAACGCGGTCCCCGCCAGTCCCAGCGCCAGCGCGGGTATCGGCATGTGCTGCATCAGATCCCAGAACTTGGCCCAGCTCCAATCCGCCTGGGCGTACTCCGGCGAGAAGAGGCCACCGACGTTGGCGTCAAACAGAACAAATCCGAAATACATCAGCACGAGCGCCAAGAGGAAGCCCGGAATCGCCAGACCAATGAACCCGATGAAGGTGAACGCATAGTCGCCGATGGAGTACTGCTTGACGGCCGAGTAGACGCCGATCGGCAGCGCCACGATCCACGTGAGCAGCAGCGCCGCTACCGACACCACAATAGTCAGCAGGAATCGATCGCCGATCACATCCAGAACCGGCCGGTTGAACTCGAAAGACACCCCGAAATTTCCCTGCGCCATCAGGCCCAGCCAGCGGAAGTACTGCAAGATGACCGGCTGATCGAGCCCGTAGAGATCGCGCAGCGCCTGCGCTTCGTGGTCGGTGAAGATGGTGCCCTGCGATTGCAACTGCGCGATGTATGAGGTCACGTAATCGCCCGGCGGGATTTGAATGACGACGAACGACAGCATCGAAATCGCCCACAACGTCGCGAACGCAAACAGCGTTCGGCGGATCAGCCAGCCTGCCATCGGATCATTTCAGCCCCAGCCTGCCATCGGATCATTTCAGCCCTAGCGCGGGCGGCTGGCCAAGCGTGGCCCGGGCGCAGCCGAGCTAGAACCGCCCGGCCACCCAGCCGTCCGCGACGCGCCGGGCGGCCGCCGCGGCCGCCGCGGGTTCGATGTGGACTTCGAACGTCCACGCACCGTCGAAGCCCATGGTGGTCAACGCCGCGTACAACTCCGCCCAATCCACATCTCCCTGGCCAGGCATCCAGTGCCGGTCCGCCACGCCGTCCGTGTCCTGCAGATGCAACGCCATGAGGCGCTCGCCAGCGATGCGCGCTTCGGCCGCTGGATCGAGCCCGCTCATGTACGCGTGCCCGGTGTCCAGGCAGAGTCCCACCTCATCGGGGTAGCCGTCGATCACGGCCCGCACCTCTTCCATCAGGACCCCCGGCCGGGGCCGGCCATGTGACGGCATGTTTTCGCAGGCGAGGCGAATGCCGAGCGTCTCGGCCATCCGCAGCAACTCGTCCAGCGAGCGACGAAAGGCATCCAGGTGCGCCGCGCGGTTCCCTTCGTCCCATTCGAGTGACTTGTTCGGTGGAACCCCGCTGCCGCTGGGATGCACGATCGCCGCGCCGCCGCCCAGCGCCGCGTACGGCTCGAAGCACGCGCTGATCTCCGCTACCGAAGCCTGGCGGTGGTCCTCGTCCAGCGCCCCCAGATTCGTGGCGCCGATTGGTGGGTGGATGGTTGGGGCCTGCACGCCATGCCGATCGAGCACCGATCGCACCACCGCGATATCGACAGGGGGCTCCACGTGCTTGAAAGAGAGCTCGCAGCCGCGGATTCCGGCTGCGGCCAGGCCGCGCACAATCGGCTCCAACCCCCCCGCACGCTCATCTTCCACGAAATAATTCGACGAGATGGCCAGGCCGAACTTTGGCACGTCTATAACCCCCCGTGTCGTGCGCCAACTGCGAAACTCGGTCGATGGTCTGGTGTGAATGCTGGCGATGATGGGCTGTCGCCACTTGAACGGCGAACGCCGCATCCGCTCACCGAGCGCCTGCACGAGCCGACGCGGCCCAGCCGCCAGGGGATATTGCCGCGCTGGCCGTCTGTCCGCTCATGCGCCAATGTCAGCAGGAGGATCCGGATCCTCTTCCCGCAATCAGACGACGCCCTCGCGATGCACAGCCCCACGCGGCACTGAGAGCCGAGAACTCACGTCTGTATTCGCTGCTTTCCCAGCATACGTCGCAGAGAACCCTAACGAAACCGCAAAGCGCCGGACTGTTGACCACCACAGATGACGGATCGCCGAGCGCTGACAAACCCCAGGTGCGCCGCGTCCGATGAACCAGCGGCGCCTCCCGGATACCGTATACGAGAGGGATGTTCAACAACAACTCGTACGCAGCGGCAGACGCAGTCTGAACGGCCCTAACAGGTGGCAGCGTACGCATCGCCTGCGTTGACGCATCAATAGTGCTCGCATACGCTATGCGCACGATTGCGCGATGCGCACGATATCGAAATCGTCATCGGGATCGTCGCACCGGCTTTAGGCATCTCCGGTCGGCGCAAGCGTGATTGTTGAGCAAAGCGGGTATCGCATCCGAGGTTGGTACCGGGGAGGTTGGTTATGAAACGCCTGTCGCGTCGACATTGGCTTCGTTTGATCGGAGGCGGCGCAGTCGGAGTCGCGGGCGTGCCGATTCTGATGGCCTGTGGCGAGACTGAGGTCGCCACCAAGGAAGTGCCGATCGAGACGACTGTGATCAAAGAGGTCCCGGTCGAGAGGGTGGTGATCCAAGAGAAGATCGTCACCAAGGAAGTGGAAGTGCCGGTCGCGACCACCGTGATCAAGGAAGTTCCGGTCGAGAAGGTCGTAGAAAAGGTCATTGAGACCGAGCGGGTGATACCGGCCCTCCAGCCGGCCAGCGGTGAGAACGTCGACGTCGTGACTGGCTTCATTCCGGAGTCGTTCTCCGAGGCGCCGCAATGGACCGCGTTGGTGCAGGCCGGGAGGCTTCCACCTATCTCGGAGCGGCTGCCAAAGGAGCCGTTGGTCTACCGGCCGCTGCGGCGAATTGGCAAGTATGGCGGCACGATGCGCCGGGCGTTCACTGGGCCCGGCGACCTCGCCAACTTTGACCGCATCCTCCACGACACGTTCTTGTACTGGAACAGCCAGCTAACCAAAGTCGTCCCTTATATCGCCAAGGGGTGGGAGGTCAGTGACGGCGGGACCACCTTTACTTTCTTCATGCGCGAGGGGCACCGCTGGTCCGACGGCACGCCGCTTACTGCTGACGACGTCATGTTTTGGTACGAGGACTTGTATCTGAACGACGACTACCACCCAGGCGGGTCTACCTGGAATGCCGACTCCCAAGGTGAACAGGGTACGTGGGAGAAGGTGGACGACTACACGGTCAGAGTCCGCTTCGGCGCACCCAACTTCGTTTTCGTCGAGCAGCTGGCTTCGAACCCGCCTGGCGGCGCGTTCTCCTCGAGTCACCTCGGAAATAGCATCTGGGCACCCAAGCACTACCTATCCCAGTTTCACCCCAAGCACGTCGGTGACGACAACGCCGCGAAGCTGGCCAGCGACGCCGGCTACGAAAACTGGGTCCAGCACATGAAGACGGTCGCGCACCCCGTGCGCAACCCGGGGTGTCCGGTGACAACCGCCTGGAAGCCTCTAACCGCTAACAGCACACCGCAGGTATTGCTGGAGCGAAATCCCTACTATCACGCTGTGGATATCGAGGGCAATCAGCTGCCCTACATTGACCGAATCCGGACCGATCTTGCCGAGGACTTGGAGGTATTAAACCTCAGGGCCGTAGCTGGCGAACTTGACTTTCAGGTCCGGCACATCGTCATCGGCAACGTACCCGTCTTGAAGGCCAACGAAATCAGAGGCGGCTACACCGTGAGCTTCTATAACGGAAACCACGGCACCGAGGGTGGCTTTCACTTCAACCAGGCGTGGCAAGGTGATGACCCGGAGATCAAGAAGTGGCTTGAGACCTTTGACTTCCGGCGGGCGCTGTCGCACGGCATCGACCGCGACGAGCTAAACGAGATTCACTGGGTGGGCCTGGGTTCGCCCGGCACGACCTCGCCAGCCCCTGGCTCGCCCTACGCCCCCGAGCCCGAGTACCGCACGAAGTATGCCGACTTCGATCCTGCGAAGGCCAACGCGATCCTTGACGAGCTGGGCCTGGCAGAACGCGATGCCGACGGTTTCCGATTGCGCAGCGATGGCGAAGGCACGTTGATTCTGGATCTTGTCTCGGTCGCGGCGTCCTTTGTGGACTTTCCAGGTATCGCTGAGTCCGTGGGTCAGATGTGGGAGCGGAACCTCGGAATCCGCGTCAACTTTCAGGTGCTCGAGCGCAGCTTGTTCAACGTGCGACGGGCAAATGGCGAGTTGCAAATCTGGATTTGGTCGCTGCACGGGAACGACACACCGCTCCTCTACCCGGGATCGTCCCTCATGGCCTCCGCGGCCTCTGCCGCCCCGCTCTACGGGATCTGGTACGAGACTGGCGGTGCCAGAGGGTTGGAGCCGCCCGCGGGCAGTGAGATCCGGCGCCAGCAGGAACTCCACCAGCGAGCCAAGGGAGTCTCCGTCGAAGAAGCCCGGGAACTCGGCAAGGAGATTCACCGCATCATGGTGGACAACCTGTGGGTCATCGGGACGGTCGGCCTGTCGCCGGCGCTCATTGGTGTGCGAGTTCGGAGCAACCGGCTTGAGAATGTGGCGGAGGTTCTCCCATATGGGCAAGCGGCCTATAGCCCGGGCCCCGCGCGCCCCGAGCAGTTTTTCTTCAAGGACGCTGAGCCGGTCGAGCTCGATTTCGGCGGTTGACACAGCAACCAATCTCCGCCGCAGGCCGACCGGCCTGCGGCGGAGACCCCTGTGCCGCCCGATATCCCTTGAGGAGTTTAGGCTGTGACCGTCACCACGTCGCTCAACGCGCCACAGGAGGAAGGACGGATGATCGCCAACGCGCGGGGTCTCAGCACGAGCCAAAGGGACTTCTTTGACCGCGAAGGGTATCTCGTCATCGATGATGTCTTCGACCCGGCCCGCGATTTCAAGTTGCTCAACGAAGAGCTCGGAAACATTCTCGACCGGATCGCTCGCCGCCTGCTTGAGGCCGGCGACATCAAACACTACGACTCTGAGGAGTCCTTCGGGCAGCGTGTGCTACAGGTTCTCCGCGCCCCCGGCGCCTTTCCCGCCCAAGAATTCGACATCTCTCTCCCACAGAGGAGATCAATTGACTCCGACACCCCGATTTACCTCGGGAACGGCGCCTTTAGCATCCTCACACACCCGATCCTGCTCGACCTTGTCGAGTCGATCATCGGACCCGAGATAACCTCCAGCCCAATCCAACACATCCGCGTCAAAACCCCTCTCTCACTCGCCAGGACTGACAATCAATGGAACGGCATCCCTGATGAAAACACCCTCACCACGTCGGCCCACCAGGATATCGGCGTGCAATCCGCCGATGCCGACGCCAGCGAGGTTCTCACCGTCTGGATGCCAATCACCGACGTCTCCGCCGAGATGGGTTGCCTTGGCGTCTGGCCACGGCGCCACCGGGGCGGAATCCTCAATCACTGCCCCGGCAACGAGGGCCTGGCGATAACTCCACAGGCACTGGATGAAAACGACTTCTTGCCGCTCCCGATGCGCGCCGGTTCGGTCCTCCTGATGACTCGCTTCACGCCCCACTGCGCTCTTCCCAACCTCAGCGACAGCGTGCGCTGGAGCATGGACCTGCGCTATCAGCCCACTGGCCAGATCAACGGCCGCGCCGACTTTCCCGACTTCGTCGCCCGCAGCGCTTCCAACCCGGAATCCGCCCTCGCCGACCACAACGCCTGGCGCGACCTCTGGTTTGACGCCCGCGCCCGGCTGGCCGGCCAGCCCATCCGCAGTTTTAACCGCTGGAGTGCAGACGCCCCCTGGTGCGCCTGAAAGAGTCACGGCCGGAACTAGGAATTGCGTGGGACTTCTAAGAAACCTCTGAACAACAGGGGGGCCTGAGCGCCTAGGCTTGAGCGCGGGTCCGGGATCACGGCCTGGGGGCAGCGCGCTGACTCGATCCGCCGTCTCTATCCGTTGCGGGGGTGCGATCGTCCCCGCGCGGGGCGCAATGCGCCCGCTTACGCCGGCGCGGCGCGTGCCGCGAGCGGCAGATTGGCGAACCCGAACAACAGGCACAGCCGGGTCCGGTTCTTGGCCAACCCGCGACTAAATCAGAGGTTTCCTAGGCCTCGAATACGCCCGTGCGCTCCGCGGACGGCAGGTGCGACACCTCATTCCACCCAGTGACTACGACACCCCACGGCGAACTCTGAAGTGTCGCAATCGCGGTGTTCTCGACGTTGAATCGCCGCATGTGCGTGCGCGGGTCCAGGCCGAGCACTGCGCAAATCGAAAGCTGTATGGGGCCGCCGTGGGTGAAGACGGCGACGTGGCTGTCGTCGCGCGCCACGATCTCCTCGAGCGCGACGCGGACGCGACGATCCACGTCGGCGAGGGACTCACCGTCCTCTGTCTTGGCCGCGAACCATCCGCCACCCTCGAAATCGAACAGTGCGGGATAGCGAGCGCGCGCCGCATCCGCCGTCATCCCGGCGGCGCCGCCAAAATCGCGCTCGCGCCAGACTTGCTCGAGGGTCGCGTCCACTGCGGACCCAAGGACGAGACGAAGCGTTTCGGTCGCGCGCGCGAGGTCGCTGGCGATGATCCGCGCACCGTCGAATCGATCCCTTTGCTGAGCCAGGAAGGCGCATTGCCGGCGGCCGCGGTCGGTCAGCCCGGTATCGGTCTGACTACCGTACATATTCAAGGAATTCGCCTCGGACTCGGCGTGCCGGACGAGCGTGATGCGCAAGACTCGATCTGCTCGCGACTGAAAACGCGGGCCATCAGCGTACCGAAGCCGACTCCGCCGGCGCATAAGTCGCAGAGGCAAGCTTCGTCGTAGGCGGCCGGGACAGCGCTCATCCGGAAGTCGTGCTTCGGCTGCCTCGTGCGCGGACATGGCAGCTTCGGCCGCGTCAAGAGTCGCACCTCCGCTCCGGCGTCGGGCACTGACAATCCGGGTTGGTACGATCCCATGACCGCTCGGCCCCATCGCATCGAGCGGATCGACGCAGGCGCGGGGACGCAAACCATGCCGCGCGTCGAAACCGACACCCTGACCAAGCAGTTCGAGCCGCGCGTGCCGCGCCGGCGGCCCTGGGAGTTCCTGCGCCGGCGCGAAGCGCGCAAACGCGCCGCCGAACCGATCATCGCGCTGGACGGCGCGTCGCTGGCCATTGAGGCGGGCGAGTGCTACGGGCTGCTGGGACCCAATGGCGCCGGCTGTTCCTTGCGCGCTGGCATGGGCTGATCGCGGAGATGGGAACGAGCTAGGGAGCGTCGAGCACGAGATACGTCGCCTCGTTGTGCTCCGTGGTCTGGAATCTGACAGAGCCGTCTCGGCGACCTAAATTGAGGTTGCCCTGACGGCGAATCTCCGATGTTCCCGCAGACCACGCCGGCTCGTCTACGTCAACGCGGCGCTGACGGTCTGGTTCGTCCATAGCTCGATCCGCCGATCGATCCTGGCGTCCATGATCGCTCTAGCAGGAGGGAGCCTTCCGTGAGAGGACCTCTCGCAGCCGTCTGGGAGATTCCAAAGCCGTTGTCGGTTCACCCAGTCCAGGTGGACGACAACACCGTGATCATGCTGCGACGCCACGGAAACCCGGAGGGTCCGAGGCTGGTGCTGAGCCACGGTAACGGCCTTGCCATCGATCTCTACTATCCATTCTGGTCGCTCCTGAGCCGCGACTTCGACTTGCTGGTCCACGACCTGCGGAATCACGGTTGGAACAAAGTCGGCGCCCAGATGGATCACCGCGTCGACACCTTTGCACGAGACCACGACCGCATTCGTGAGGCGATTGGCCGTCGCTACGGCGAGAAACCCACCGTTGGCGTGTTTCACTCGATCTCAGCCTTGGCATGCCTTCATGCGCCGTCGCGGGGAGACGGCTACTCCGCCTTGGTGCTTTTCGCCCCACCCCTCTGCAACAGCGGCTCCATGTACCGGGCGTTCGAATCACGGGCTAAGGACACAGCCGACATGCTCAGACGGCGGACACAATGGTTCCGGTCCAGGGAAGAGCTGGCGGAACTTCATACCTATTTGCCCTATTTTCAGCGTGCCGTTCCGGGAGTCTTCGAACTTGTGGCAAGAACGACCCTCAAGGAGTCGGCGACCGGCCAGGGGTTCGAGCTCCGGTGTCCCGCCGAGTTCGAGGCGCAGATCTGGGACCACGCCTCGACGTATGCGGTGACCGTCGATTTCGGCGCCATGAGGTTTCCCGTCAAAACCGTAGCCGCAGACCCCGCCGCACAGGACCCGAGCGACCCGTCGTTCGAATACGAGGACGCGGACGTGGACCATGAGTTCATTCCCGACACGACACATTTCCTGCAACTCGAAAAACCGCAGGAGTGTGCGGTAGCCGTGCGGAGGTTTCTGCAGCAGGTGGGAATCCTGGAGAATCAATAGATCCCGTGAGAGCCACTTCCACTACTTCGTAGCTCCGGATGCCCTATGAGCGTGGAAGGATCCCCGGAATCGAATCGATTACTCCGACCTGACCTGCGGGTCATTTGGGCGCATGGCCTCAGCGAATACGGAACCCACGTTCGGTAAACCGGAGTACTCGCCATTCGAAGGACGTTGATCGGCGTGCAACCGGATGCATCGAGCCGGATGAGTCTCCCAGACGCGTCCGAAGCCGGGCACGGGACGGCGACCAGTCAGCCGTTGCCGCGACTCGCAAGACTGCGCCGAGTCAACCGCGAACCGGACCAAGACTTACCGAGAAAGCCCCGCCAATCCGGCAAGGTTGACGTGGTCCGAATTCTCGGCCCCAGTCTCTTGAGGTCACATGCACCCGCCGGCGTGGATATGCGTCTCCTCCGAGGGAGCACCGTGCCGAATGGAGACACCGTCGCGGGAGTGGGCCAGCCTGCTACGATCGCGCGCCGTGGAGGCGCCGCCCGCGGCGCATGCATCGCAGACAGTTCCCTGAAAGTCGACGAGTGCCGGCGAACACTCGATTGAACAACGCACAGTGACTTCCATGCGCACACGTCTGAACCTGGCGGCGATCATTTCCGCGGTCGCGCTATTCGCGGTCGTACTTGCGGCGTGCGGCGACGAAGTGCCACCCGCCCCGGATCCGACGCCCACCGCCACCGCCACGCCCGTAACCGTCGCGCCGACGCCGACTCCCGAACCGACGCCCACGGCCGTCGTCACGCGCGTGGCTGTGGCACCGACGGCCACCCCAACGCCAGTTTCCGCCACGCCCACCTCGACTCCCGAGCCCACGCCGACTCCGACTCCGGAACCCACGGCTACGCCGACCCCGGAACCCACCCCGACTCCAACACCCGAGCCAACACCCACGCCGACTCCGGACCCCACCCCGACACCAACGCCGGAGCCCACGCCGACCCCGACTCCCCAACCCACACCCACACCCACACCCACTCCTACTCCTGAGCCGACGCCTACGCCAGAGCCCACGCCCGCGGTTGCCGTGCCTTCCGACCCCGACGCGCCGCTGGCCTTCGATCCCAGCGTGGTGCGGGGCACCTTGAGCAACGGCCTCGTCTACTACATCCGGCAGAACGAGGAGCCGCGTGAGCGCGCCCACATCTCGCTGATCGTGAAGGCCGGCTCGATCCTCGAAGAGGAGGATCAGCGCGGCCTGGCGCACTTCGTCGAGCACATGGCATTCAACGGCACCGAGCGCTTCGCCAAGCAGGAAATCGTCGAGTACCTGGAGTCCATCGGCAGCAATTTCGGGCCCGACGTGAACGCGTCAACGGGATTCGATGTCACGCGATATTTCGTCGAGATCCCCACTGACGATCCGGAAATCCTCGAGAAGGCGTTTCAGATCCTCAGTGAGTGGGCGTTCGCCATCACCTTTGCGCCGGACGAAGTTGAGCTCGAGCGCGGCGTGATCCTGGAAGAGTGGCGCCTGTTTCGAGGCTTCGGCGCGCGGTTCCAGGACAACTGGTTTCCGCTGATTTTCGGCGACTCGCGCTATAACGAGCGGGACCCGATCGGGCTGCCCGAAGTCTTCGAAAACGCTCCCCCACAGCGTCTGGTGGACTTTTACCAGACTTGGTATCGGCCCGACCTGATGGCCGTCATCGCCGTGGGGGACTTCGACACCGAGGCGATCGAAGCCAAGGTGCGGCAATACTTTGCGCCGCCTCCGGAGGGCGAGGCAGGCCAGGCGGCGGCCGCCGTCGGGCCGCCGACAGATCGACCTCGCTATGGCGTGCCCGAGCACGACGAGCCGCGGGTCAATGTGTTCAGCGATCCCGAGGCGCCCGCGACGCAAATGTTCCTGGTGCGAAAGCTGCCGCCCGAGTCAGGCGACAACCTGGCGGCGCTGCGGCGCATCGTGGTGGAGCGCCTGGCGTTCATGATGCTCAACGCCCGGCTATTCGAGCGCGGTCAGGTCGATGATCCTCCGTATATCGGGGCCAATGCCCTGCGGGGAGGATTCGTCCAGCCGGTAGACCTCGTGCAGTTTGCGGCGTGGGTGGAGCAGGACGGAGTCGAGCGAGGATTCGCGGCGCTGCTGGAGGAGACCCAGCGCGCCCGCCAGCACGGGTTCACAGAAAGCGAATTGGCTCGCGAAAAGGCCAACCTGCTGAGCGCCGTGGAAAGCGTCTACAAGGAACGTGATCAGCGCGAGTCGGCCAATCTGTCCCAGGAGTACGCGGACCACTTCCTGAGCGGGACGCCGGTTCCCGGCATCGAGGCTGAGTGGGAGTTCTACCAGGCGCTGCTGCCGGAGATTTCACTGGCGGATGTCGACGCCGTGGCCGCGACCTGGAGCGAGCCCGGAGATACGGTGCTCCTGGTGATGCGACCCGAAGGAAGCGGCGACAAGTCGGACGAGGACCTGGAGACCGAGCTGCAGGCAAGACTCGCCGCGGCCGACACGCTGGTGGTCGAGCCCTACAAGGACGAGGTGGCCGACGTGCCGCTCATGGCCGCCATCCCGACGGCCGGCAGCATCACTAGCGAGGAAGCCATCGAGTCCATCGACGCCGTCAAGTGGACGCTGTCCAACGGGATCACCGTGATCGCCAAGCAGACCGATTTCAAGAATGACGAGGTCATCTTCGGCGCGTTCAGCCCGGGCGGACACTCGCTGGTGGACGATGCCGACCACGTATCCGCCACGTACGCCGCCGCAATGGTCTCGGGCAGCGGCGTGGGCCCGTACGACAACGTGGCCTTGGGCAAGCTGCTCGCCGGCAAGCGGGTCTCGGTGTCGCCCTACATCAGCGAGCTCTATGAGGGCTTCAACGGCAGCTCATCGCCGGAAGACCTGGAGACGCTATTCCAGCTGATCTATCTCTATGCCACCGAGCCCAGGTTGGATCCGGTGTACTACTCGACCTACGAGTCCAGCCTGCGCAGCACCGCGGAGACGCGCGCCGACCAACCGGACGCCGTGTTCGCCGACGCGCTAAACACGGCGTACAGTCAGAATCACTTCCGGCGTCGGCCGCTCACGCTCGAGCTGCTCGACGAGCTCAGCCTGGAGCGCGCGGAAGCGGTCTACGTCGACCGGTTCGCGGACCTGGGTGACGCCACCTTCGTGTTCGTTGGCGCCTTCGACTGGGACACCCTGCGATCGCTGACCGAGACATACGTGGCCAGCCTGCCGACCACGGGGCGCGTCGAGCAGTGGCGCGACGTAGGAGTCGAGCGACCGTCTGGGCTGGAGGAGCACGTCGTCCGCATCGGCATCGAACCTCGGAGCCGGACGGCGGTGGTGTTCGCCGGCGACATGGAATGGAGCCGTCAAGAGGCGCTCGCGCTGACGTTGGTGGGCGAGATGCTCCAAATCCGGCTGCGCGAGAGTCTGCGCGAGGCGCTCGGTGGCACCTACAGCGTCGGGGCCATCACTAGGGCGACCCGGTTTCCGGAACCCGAGTTTTTGTTCTATGTGATCTTCGGCAGCGACCCCGCCCGTGCGGACGAGCTATTTGACGCGATCTTCGAGGAAATCGCCTGGCTGCGCGACGGCGGCGAGCAGGACTACCTGGACACGGCCAAGGAGCTGCTGCGCACGCCCCGCGAGGAGCAGTTGCGCGACAACGGCTTCTGGCGTGGCCAGATCCAGACCGTCGTGCAGCGGGATGGGGAGTTCTCGGGGATCCTCGACTTTGAAGAACGGCTGGACGCCGTGACCTTGGAGCAGGTCTCCGCCGCGGCCCGGCTCTACCTCACCGACGAGCGCTATCTGCGCGTGCTGCTGCTCCCGGAAGAGGACGAGTAGTCCGCGAGCGAGGCCGGTCGGGCCGCTCGAACGGCAATCTGGTGGTCGGAGTCTGGATCGAGCTCAGTCGAACTCGCTCAGTCGAACGGTGCGGCTTTCCTCGCTGCTTCTGACGGCGGCGAAGGCGATCTTGATCGAATGCAGGTTGTCGCGGCCGGAGGTCAGCGGCTCCCGGCCTTCCGCTAGCGCGGTCATCATCTCGGCCATGCTGCCGCCGAAGGCGTCCGGGAACCACCGGCCCCCGATTGGGAAACGCACCCGGCGGTCGGGCGTGTCCCTGCGAGAGACTTTTACCCACTGTTGCGTGCCCATGATCGAGCCGTCGAGCCCATCCAGGTACCAGGTGTCGGCATGAGCCGCCGGATTGGGCACGATGTTGTTGAAATGCTCGGTGCAGAGCAGGTCGCCGCTGTCGAAGTGCATGAGCAGCGAGTGACAAAGGGGTGAGACTGCGAGCTGGCCCGGGACTCGGCTGGTCGTGCAGCTCACGGCGTCGGGCGAACGCCCCGTGAAGTAGCGAGCCAGGTCGATGTAGTGGACGCCGTGGTCCACGACATTGAAATCCTGCAGGTGGCGCCACCAGCGGTCCGGATGGTCCTGCCAGGACCTCCGCACGTGGGCCACGCTGTAGAGCGGGCCGCAGACGCCACGGTCGAGCAGCACCTTGATGGCGCGATGAGCGGGCGCCCAGCGCGCCTGCTGGTTGACCATCAGCGGCACGCCGGCCTGCGCGACGCCGCCGACCATTTGCTGGGCGGACGCCCAATCCATGGCGAGCGGCTTCTGCGAAAGAATTGGCTTTCCCGCCGCCGCGATCTCGACGAGGACCTCGGACCGCACGTTGGCGTGCACGGCAAGGTCCACCACCTCGACCTCTGGATCGTTGAGGAGCGTGGCGAGGTTCGTGCCGCCCCGTGGAATGCCCCAGCGGCTGCGGGTCGAATCGACCGCTTGGGCATCGGTGTCCATGCAGGCGACGACTTCGTATCCGAAGTCGCGGTAGGCGGGCAGGTGAGCTGAATTGGCGACGTCGCCGCAGCCCATAATGCCGATCTTGAGCCGCGGCACGGTGGGTGGCTTGGGCGCGTAGTCTTCGGGCGTCAGGGCAAGCTCATCGAGGCGCATACCAAGCCCCCGTCAGGTGAGGCGCAACCCTACACACGGTGCCGCGCCGCCGGGTCGGGCAGCAAATCTGATGTGGCGAGGACGGGTCAAGCTCGAGATAGCGGGCCAGACTCCGGCAATCGCGTCGTGGCATTCGCAGTGCCTGGCGCCAGCCGGTAACGCCTCGCCGCCAAATGGCACGCATCGGATCGAAAAAAGACCGGCGCGCGTGGCAGTTTTACTCCCCAGCCGCGCGTCGATAGGCCATAATCAAGCATCCGCACACTCGTCTCTCAACGAGGCAGGGATCCCATGGCAACGCCATCCAACAGCGTGGCGCAGGTTCCGCGGCTCACCACCGAGCAGATCGCCCAGTTCAAGCGCGACGGCTTCCTGGTCTTGCCGGCAGTGCTCGACCTCGAGCTCTGCCGCCAAACCCGCGAGCAGATGTGGGAGCTGATCGCCGAGCACCGACCCAGCATGAAGCGGGACGACCCCGCGACCTGGCTGCCCTTCTCCGACGAGGAGCGGGAAGGCTACAAGCGTCCCGAGGGCGGCGGCGACCCCTACTTCGGCGGCGGCGGCCACCGGCTCTACATTCGCAACGGTGCCGAAGAGCTGCTGCTCGACCTGGCGCCCCGCGCCATGTTCGACATCGCGGAGCAGCTGCTCGGCGACGGTGAGGTCATCTGGCCGAACGGTCTCGACGAGACCAACACCACCATCGGCCCGGCGCTCTTGACCGAGGACCACATCACCAGCATGGAGGTCCACCTGGGTCCGGAGTCCGACAAGTGGCTCGGCAAGGCCACGCGCAAGACCGAGCAGCTGCGCCTGCCCAAGACCGGTCCCGTGTGGGCGACTGCCCAGGGATCGCGTGGTCTCTATTGCACGCTGCCCAACAGCCCGGGCGGCCGCGTCAACAAGTACCCGTACGCCAAGGTCCAGCCGAGCGCCAGGTACCCCTCGGCTCACGCGGCGGAAGGCATGTATGAGAGCCGGCGGCGGCTCCAGATCGCGGCCTACTTCGACGATCTGCCGCTTGGCGCCGGCGGTCTGCACCTGTGGCCCGGCAGCCATCAGCGGATTTGGGACCGGTGGTCCGCGATGCACCGCGGCGACATCCCGTCCAACGACGACTGGCTGAGCTTGCGGCATTCCGCGGGCAAGTTCGACGGCTACGTCACGCCGCCGATCTCGGAGATCAAGGAAGACACGCCGGTCGTGGACACCCACGGACCCTGCGGCTCGGTGGTCCTCTGGCACGCCAACATGCTGCACATGGCGGGGCAGAACACGAGCAGCGACATCATCCGTCAGGCCACGATCTACGCCTACGACAAGACCGAGGAATCCCTCCCGGACGAGCAGGCGTTGGCCTACCCGGACGGCGACCTCTGGCGCGACTGGTCCGACGAGCTGCGCGCGACCGAAACGGCGAGCTAGACCTATCGACGTGAGGACGCCGGCCACCGCACGCGGTGGCCGGCGTCCTCCGCGATGGTTCAGTAGCCCATGACGGTCACGACGTTTCTCGGCGACGACAGCCCCGGGCAGCGGCCGGCGCATGCCACGCGCCCGGTGGTCATGGGCCGGCGCGGCGTCGTCACGTCGGGTCACTATCTGGCCACGGCCGCTGGCTTCCGCATCATGGAGCAGGGCGGCAATGCCATCGACGCCGCCGCGGCGATGTGCTTCTGCCTCAACCTGCTCGAGCCCCAGAGCAACGGGCTGGCCGGCGAAGTGCCGACGCTCATCTACTCGGCGCGCGAGCGCAAAGTCTACGCGCTCAGCGGCATGGGCTGGTCGGCGCAGGCGTTCACCATCGACTGGTGCCGCGAGCACGGCATCGATCTCATCCCCGGCGACGGCTATCTGCCGGCCTGCGTGCCCGCCGTGGTCGGAACGTGGACCGCGGCCTTGGCCCGCTTTGGAACCCTGAGCTTCGCCGAGATCGCGCAGCCCGCCATCGAGTTGGCCGAGCATGGCTTTGCCGTCTACCCGGGCCTGCACGACAGCCTGGCGGGCAACGAAGCCAAGTACACCGAGCTTTACCCCAGCACCGGCGAGGTCTACTTGCCGTCGGGGCGTGCGCCCGAGGTCGGCGCCCTGCTTCGCAATCCCGCGTGGGCCGAGACGCTGCGCATCCTTTGCCGCGCCGAGCAGGACGCTGCCGGTCGCGGGCGCGTGGCCGGCATCGAGGCCGCGCGCGACGCCTTTTACAAGGGCGAGATCGCCGAGCGCATCATCGACTTCATCACGGCCAACCCAGTCGAAGACGCCAGCGGCTCGGCGCACTCGGGCCTCCTCAGTTACGAGGACTTCGCCGAGTGGGAGGCGGATTTCGAGGAGCCCGTCAGCTTCACCTACCACGGCCTGGAGGTCTCGAAGTGCTCCAGCTGGACCCAGGGCCCGGTGTTCGTGCAACAACTGTCGCTGCTACAGGGGATCGATCTGGCGGCGATGGGCCACAACTCGGCGGACTACCTGCACACAGTGATCGAGTGCTCCAAGCTGGCCTTCGCCGACCGCGAGGCCTACTACGGCGACCCGCGCTTCGACGACGTGCCGTTCGACCGGCTGCTATCCGAAGACTATGCCGCTCAACGCCGCTCGCTGGTCGGCGAGCGGGCGTCCCTGGAGATGCGGCCCGGTGATCTCGGGAACGGCGTGCCGACGTACGCCACCATCGACGTGGCCGAGGACAACCGCCAGGCCTTGCAGCTCGAGGCCCGCGAGGTGCGTGACCTCGGCCTCGGCCACGCGCACCTGGGCGACACCACCCACCTGGACGCCGTGGACGCCGAGGGCAACATGGTCGCGGCAACCCCCAGTGGCGGATGGCTGGGCACCTCGCCGGTGATTCGCGGGCTGGGGTTTCCGCTGGGCACGCGCGGCCAGATGTTTTACCTGAATCCGGCGCGGCCCAATGCCCTGGCCCCGCGCAAGCGACCCCGCGCCACCCTCACGCCATCGCTCGTCATGCGCGACGGCGAGCCCTACATGGTGTTCGGCACGCCCGGCGGCGACGGTCAGGACCAGTGGACGCTGCAATTCTTCCTCAACCACGTCCATTTCGGCATGAGTCTGCAGGAAGCGCTGGACGCGCCCACGGTGCACTCGGTGCACTTCCCGTCGTCGTTCTACCCGCGCCAGGCCTATCCGGGTCGCGTGGTGGCCGAAGGTCGAATCGACACTGAGGTAGTTGCCGAGCTGGAGCGACGCGGCCACGAAATCGAAGTGACCAACGGCTGGGCCAACGGCAAGCCCATGGCGATCCAATACGGCGGCCCCGACGGCGTCATTGCCGGGGCGGTATCCGCCAAGGGCGCTATCGGCTACGCGCTGGGGTGGTAGGCGCGCTGCCCTGAGTCCCCTCTCCCACAGGGCGAGGGTTGGGGTGAGGGGCCTCGGGGGCTTGGGACTGGGCTGGCGACCTCGCTGAATGCCTCGGGCAGGGGTGGGTTTCAAACCCGCTCCTTCGCCGCGGACCAGGTTCCCGCTCCGCGCGCGAACGTCAGCAACTCCAACAGCCGCTCCCGCGCCGCGTGCTGCATCGCCACCCGAGTGGCCAGCTCGATCTGCCCCGGCGTCTCGGTGGTCATGCCCGAGCGCATGCCCAGCGAGTACAGGTAGAACGGCAGCGGCCAGTCGCCGCCCTCCATGTACTCCTGAAACGCTTCCTCCCGTGATCGGTCCTCGCCCACGGAGATCAAGCCGCCCGAGACCGGCGTCTCGTCCACCTCCGACTTGCCGGTGACCGGGCCGCGCTCGGCCACGGCCTCCACGATCTCCGGATGCCATGCGCGGTCCTCGAGGAATGCGTAGACGTAGAACCCGTCCTCCTCCGGGTCCTCGTGAGCGTCAATGAAGGCGTCGAACGCGTCGTGCTCGATCATCGCCCGCAGCACCCGTACTTCCGGCACCTCGTCGCGGTCGTACGTCCGGTTGATGTCAATGCCGTCGGCGTTCTCCCGGGTTCCCAGCGCGCAGCCGGTGGGGTTCAGGCAGGGGAAGACGCTGAATGCAATGCCCGGGTGGTCGGCCCAGCGACGCCGTTCGAGGAACTCGAGCACTGAGATGAACCCCGCGGGCTCGTCCCCGTGGACGCCGCCAAACAACCCCACGTGCGCCAGCGCCGGAGTCTGCGGCGCCACGTCCACGCGCAGGAGATCCAGGCCCAACTCGTCGATTGGGTGTCGGGACAGCGTCAGCTGCGGCGCGTCGCAGGCCGCAACCACCCGCGCCACGATTTCGGCATAGCTAGCTGGCGGTTGCATGAGTGCCTCATGAACTCCTTCCCCTGCGATGGGGAAGGTTGGAGCCTGCCCCGCACTCGATACGGGCATGGGGGTCGGCGGCCCCGTAGCGTACCTGCTGCGGCGCGCGTACCTCAGTCACAAATCCACCATTTCGGGAGGCTTGGCACGGTTCGCGGTCGGCATGCCTCGTTCGTGGAGAGCCCGTCGGCAGGATCTATCGGACCGCCGCCCAATTCCGTCATTCCCGCGGAGGCGGGAATCCACCTTGCCTCCCGCAACGGCTGGCGCAGGGGCAACGCTAGAGGGACTCGGCCGGGCCGTCCGTCATTCCGGCTGCGTGAGCCCGAATCCCGCCCCCTGCGGGTCCAGCAGGAAGGCGATGCGGCCCACCATGGCGATGTCCATGGGCGGAAGGGCAACGTCGCCGCCCTTGGCGACCGCCTTGCTCACCATGGCCTCGACGTCCGTCACCTGGAAGTAGACGCTCCAATGTGCGGGAATGTTCTGCTCTCGCAAGTGCTCGGGCATCGCCATTGTTCCGGCCACGCCAACGCCATCGGACAGGAAGATGGTGTAGTCGCCTCCCTGCGCCATCGTCATCGTCTCGGACTCCATGCCCAGCAGCTTCGTATAGAACGCGGTGGCGGCGTCCGGGTCCTGGGTCAGGAGCTCGCACCAGTGGATCGTGTTCGGCTCGGATTTCACGCCGGCGCCAATGTGCCCCTTGGCCTGCCAGAACGCCACGTGCGCGCCCGCGGGATCGCTGATGATGCTCATGCGGCCTGCCTCGAAGACGTCGAACGGCGGCGCGCCGACCGATCCCCCCAGTTCAGGCACCCGCGCCGCGATGGCGTCCACGTCGTCAACCGCCAGGTGGATCATCCAGTGCGGCGGAATGCCCGCCTCTCGCTGGTCCTGCGGCTGTTCGTACATGCCGCCCACGAACGCGCCGTCCACCATCGCCATCGTGTAAAAGACGTTGCCGCTCTCGTCCATCGGGTTGTCCTGGCACTCCCACCCGAACAGGTCCGCATAGAACGCCTTGGCCGCCGCCTGATCCGTGGTCGCCAGGTCGACCCAACAGGGGGAGCCTTGTGTATGGCTGGTGATCTTCATCGACAGTTCCAATGCCTTTCAATTGGAGGGCTCTGCAGCGTAGTGAATGAGAACGCTCCGAGGTCATGCTGACCAGGCAACACGCGGGAGCGGCCTGGACGGAGAATAGCCCAGATCCTCGCCGGTTCGCTCGACGACGAATCGAGCCTCACTAAGGGTCTGGGAATCTCTCACTCGCCCGTCAAGTAGTTGCCAGACTAAACAGAACTAATCCCAGATTAGTGGCACGTCCCGCATCTTTCGATCGAGTGCGCCCAGGCACCAATATGCTACGATCTCAGGGCTGCCGCTTTGGAATCGTAAGATTCGTTGCCGAATGGTCACGAGTTAGCTTGGAAGGCCAGCAATTCGACCCGTCGGTGCATGCCCAAGCCGTTCAATTGCAGGATGGATTGAGGCGACTGACGCTGGCCATTGTCGAAGGACTCCGGCAGCAACTGGGCCCGTATCAAATCGATGCGGTGGAATACACGATTCTCGGGGTTTGCCTCGCTACTGGACCAACTACGATCAAGGACTTGCAGTCGATGCTTCCAATTGACTACACGCAAATTAGTCGGACGACATCTAGACTCGAGGACAAGGGTCTCATGGCAAAGGCGCACCTCGCGGATGATCGGCGCATCGTGAGAGTTGAAGTGACGGATAGAGGCCGGGAGCTGATGCCGGAACTCATGCAGAGCGCCCTGAGGTTCTACAAGGGCCTTGTGGGCGACATTAGCCAAGAGGAACTCGCGGCATGCACGGCCGTCATGCAGAAGCTGTCAGCGTCAGGAGAGCCGGCGGAATCTGGTGGAGCCCAGTGAAGGACGAGATTCAAGACGAGATATTGCAGGCGCAGATCGGTCATCTGCAGGAAAACATCATGAGCGTCGTGCACATGATGTACCGCGGCATCGAAGAAGAGTTGGCGCAAGACCGACTCGCTGTGGGCGTCTACTCGGTGCTTGCTGTGTGCTTCATGAACGAGCCAATCACGGTTTCGGAAGTCCAGAAACACGTTGCGCTGGATACCGGACGGATTAGCCGGATCGTGTCCAACCTCCAAGAGAGAAACTTCGTGCGAAAGTCACGCCTTCAAACCGACCGGCGGATGGTGTCGATTGAAATGACAGACGAAGGCCGCGATATCGCGGCACGTGTCATGGCAAAAATAGATTCATTCTATGTTACGACCATGAGTCGAATCACTGATGACGAACTATCGCAGTTAATCGCGTTTATCGAAAAAATGCTGGCGAATGCCGATCGCGTTCGCTATGAGATGAGCGAAAAAGCCGCGCGAGCATAGCTGCTTGGTCCTAGCCGCGATTTCGTTGCGGGTTGGTGCGCCGCAAGCCTAGGGATCTCGCGATGACGGGCGACTCGAGCGTCGCCCTGCACTATCCGCGCAGGTGTGTGGAATTAGGTTGTCGACGGACGCTTGGCTATCCGGCTTTCCCGGAAGCCTCGCTCAGCAGCTGGTGCCCCGTGACGCCCAGCAACACCGGCAACGTGACGTCGAGGAAGATCCACAGCAGCTCCGAGCTGTGCGCCGGATCGGCAAACTGCACGCCGAACCAGTTCCACAGCAGCGCCAGGAGGAATGGAACCGAGAAATAGAACAGGATGTTCGCTTCCAGGTACTCCCGGGTCACCGTCTGGTCGGACAGGGCGGCGCACATGCGCTGTTTGCGCAGGAATGTCACCACTACCGTGAGCGCCACGGCGATCACCTGCAAGGGATTCATGACGCTCCACGCGGCCAGCGAAGCGTCCTCCCATGCCGGGTCGTAAAACCGCGTGACGAGGAAGTGGATGGCCACCATGGCCCCCACGCCAAACAGGTAGACAGCGATCAGCCGCTTCAGGTTTGCCGCCATGAGACCCTCCCAACACCGTCGGTGCCCCGCGGCCAGCGGCGCGTCCACCGCCCCGGGCTTCGGTCCGCTGGCGATTCTTGCACAAGGCTGGATGGTGGCTCACACGCCCGTGTCAATCGGCTCGCTCGGCGGGTCGCCTGCCAACAGTGGCGGGAGCAATGCCGCGAGGCGGCCGGGTACGAAGGTCTCATCCGACTCTTGCACCTCGTCGACCGTCCACCAGCGGTGCTCGCGAAACTCCTCGAGCTCCGGGCCCTCCATGTGGCTCGGCGTGGTTCGAATTTGATCGGTGCGCGCCAGGAAATAGCGCTCCCGCCAGTCGTACCAGCGCCCGTGCCACTGGGCCACGTGCCGGCGATGCCAGACACATGGGCCGACACTGATGTTGCGGATGCCGGTCTCCTCGGCGCACTCGCGCGTGGCGGCCTGTTCGGCGGTCTCGCCCGGTTCGATCAATCCGCCGGGCATGTGCCAAAACGACTCCGGGCCGTGGTCGCCGCCGGGAGTGACCGTCGCCAGGATCAGCAGCACGCGGTCACGGGAATCGAGCAGAATCACCCGCGCCGTCGGCCGCACGAACGGGTCGTCAGGGTCGCCCAGGGGCATGGCTCAGGAATCTGGTCCTCGGCCCGATCTCGCGCCCGTCGGAAGGATCTCGACCGTCGCCCTGCAGCCGGGCAGGTCACGCAGGGCGGCATCACACGAAACCAACGGTGCCACGAGGACCTCGGCCAGCGCCAGATACAGGCCGTCGTAGAACGTCACGTTTGATCGGAGCGCAAATGCCCTGGAGAGCAACTCCGCATGCGGAAATCGCTGGATTGGCAGCCTTCCCAAGTCCTCGAGCGACGCGTGGGCAAGGGCGACAGACACTTCGCCCCGCAGGGCTAACCGGCGCAGAGCCTGACCTACTTCGGCGTCTAGCAGATGTGGTGCGCAGATCGATTCGCGACGGGCAAATCGCCGCGCCAGTGAATCGCCCGCAGGACTCCCGGATCCCAGCAGCATCTCGACGACTGCCGACGCGTCGGCAACGATCACCGCCGCTCGCGCTCAGACCGAATTATTTCAGCCGGCGACTCGGAGAGCTGCGGGCGCTCCCGCGCGGCGATGCGCGCCAACACCTCTTCAACAGGGGGAACCGACAGGGCATGCTCCAGCTCGCGAAGCATGAAATCCGAGAGGCTCAGTCCGGCGCGGGCGGCGCGCGCCTTCGCCTCGCGATGCACCTCGTCTGGGACGTTCCGCACTTGAATCATCTTCGGCATGTGACAAACAGTAACACATGTGCATCACATGTTTGCTGGTTGTCCACCGTCTGCCGATGACAGGATTCGCCCGGCTGATGATCCCTGTCCGGCAATCGTCGGGTGGAATGTAGAGCGGTCGCAATCGCGGCTGCGACCCGCCACGGTGGCTGTTTGACAGGCCTCGACGATGCCGGAAATACTTCGCGCCAACTGAATACCCAAACACCGTTCGTTCAGGTGCCCACCTAGGGAGAATAGGGAAGGCGGTGAAAATCCGCCGCGGTTGCGCCACTGTAAGCGGGATTTTGGAGCCGGAACCCACTGTCGACCGTCAGATGGGAAGGGCCCGGCAGACCACCTAAGCCCGTAAGCCAGGAGACCTGCCTGAGCGAGAGGTGACCACTCTCCGCCATAGAGAGGGTCCTCGCGGTCAGGTCGTTGCACCTGGCACACGGAAGCCCAGGTCTCCAGCGGAGAGCCGCTGGAGGTGAGGCTTGCTCGGGGCCGCGCGACCGACGTCGCTGCGCAACTATCGCCAGGCTGGCATCTCAATCCGCCTCGTCGTTGGCGGCGCCGTGCTCGCGGCGCTCGCGCTTGCGGCGGCCCTGGTTTCGCTCAGCCTGGGGCCGGTCGACATTCCGGTCGACCACGTGGCGTCAATCGTGCTCTCGTTTGTCGGGATCGAGCTCGCCGACGTCGGCCGCACTGAGCACCTCGTCATCGAGCAAATCCGGCTGCCGCGAATCCTGGTGGGCGCCGTGGTCGGCATGGCGCTGGCGGTTGCAGGCGCCACCATGCAGGGACTGTTTCGCAACCCGATGGCCGACCCCGGGATCATCGGGGTTTCCGCGGGCGGCGCACTCGGCGCGGTGATTGCGATTGCCACCGGCGCGACGGGCTTGTTCTTCTTGGCCCTGCCGGCCTTCGCCTTCGTTGGCGCTCTTGCCGCCACGTTTCTCGTCTACGGCATTGCAGCCGTCGGCGGCCATTTCTCCATGGCCACTCTGTTGCTGGCCGGCATCGCCGTGAATGCGTTTCTCGGCGCGATCGTCTCCACGATCATCATCGTCCTGCCCGACAACGAAGCGCTGCGGGAAATCCTGTTCTGGCTCGCGGGCGGCCTCGACTCGCGCGCCTGGGAACACGCGCAGATCTCGGCGCCGCTGATTCTGGTCGCCACAGCCGTCATCCTCCTGGCCGCTCGCGACCTCAATCTGCTGATGCTGGGCGACGACGAGGCGCGCGCCATGGGGGTTCGAGTCGGCCTGACGCGCGCCATGCTGCTCGCCGCCTCGGCGCTGGCAACCGGTGCGGCCGTGGCCGTCAGCGGGACTATCGCTTTCGTGGGCCTGGTGACGCCCCACATTCTGCGGCTGGTGCTGGGCCCCGATCACCGGGTGCTGATTCCGCTCAGCGCTATTGCCGGCGCGGTCTTCGTGATCGTTGCCGACACCGTCGCTCGGACCATCGTCCAGCCCGCGGAATTTCGGGTCGGCGTGCTCACGGCATTCGTCGGCGCGCCGTTCTTCGTCCTTCTGCTGATTCGAAACAAACGTCAGGCGCAGGCGCTGTGAGGCGCAAGCAACGGAAGGGCCGCCACTTGCCATCCCCTTAGCCACTCACCTTCCCGCGTCCGCACTCGCCGTGAATCGGCATCGCCCCAAGGTTGACCCAACGACGGGGTCGGCCCACCGAAAGGACTGCCCGTAGACATGCATCGACTTCGCACTCTCGCCGTGCTGACCCTAGTCCTCGTAGCGCTCGCACTGGCTCTCGCGGCCTGCGGCCCAGATCCGGAAACGTCGTCAGCAACTGAGGCGGTTGCGGCGACTACCCCGGCACCGACCGTGGAGCCGACTGCCGCGCCAACCCCGACGCAGACCGCGGCGCCAACCGCCGCACCGACTCCTACCCAGACGGCAACGCCGACGCCCGAGGCAACCGCTGAGCCGACTCCGACCGAGGACGCGATGGCGCTGTCGCCGGAGGTTGCGCGGGCGTTTGAGAGCGTTCGCGGCATCGTCGACCCCACCAACTTCAGCTGGCCCCGCGAAGTCGAGGGGCTGAACGGCGTGGTCAGCATCCCGTTCAAGCCGCTGCGCATCATCACGGCCTCGGTTGGGCACGATGAAATGACCCTGGCCCTTGTCCCGCTGGATCGGCTCGTGGCGGTCGGCAGCGCCTCTCAGAACGCCACCTACTCAAACGTCGCCCATTTGCTCCAGGACAAGACCCAGATCTCCCGCGACCCGGAGACGATCATTGCCGAGGCGCCGGACATCGTCGTCACCAGCCCATTCTTCTCGGCCGACGGCGTCGAAGCCCTCTCGAAGGCCGGCGTGCTGGTGATCCAGACTGAGCTGAAGCATGACCCGGAGGCCCGCATCAACAACATCCTCTTGATGGGCTATATCTTCGGGGAAGAAGAACGAGCGGTTCAGTTCGCGACCGAGGTGCGCGACCGGTATGAGGCCCTCATTGCCGTGACCGGCGCCGTCGAAGCCCGCCCGCGCGTGCTTACGCTCACCCAGTACTCCGACAAGCTGTGGGTGGCTGGTGCGGACTCGACCGAAGGCGGCGTCATCGAAGCGGCGGGCGGATTGAACGCGGCGGCCGACGCCGGGGTCGAAGGCAATCAGACCACCAGCCTCGAAGGCGTGATTGCCATGAATCCTGAGATCATCGTGATCGCCCAGCCCAAAGAGTTCGGAGCGGAGGAATTCAGGCAGAGCCTCTTTGACAATGAGGCGCTGGCCGAGCTTCCGGCAATCAAGAACCAGGCTGTTCACATCGTCGAGGGCAAGCACTTCACGACGCTTTCGTACTGGAACATCCGGGGCGCCGAGGACCTGGCGCGGCTCCTGTGGCCCGAGGACTTCGCCGATTTCGAGAGCCCACCGTTTAGTCTGGCGGAATAGCCCATGACGCAAGTGGCACCATCCACGGCGCTCCGCGCCGACGATCTGAGCTTCCGAGTCGAAGCCCAATCGCTCTTGGAGCGGGTGAACGTGAGTGCGGATCAGGGTCAGCTGGTTGGCGTCATCGGACCGAACGGCGCAGGGAAGTCCACGCTTCTCCGCGCTATGGCGGGTGTCCTTCGTCCGTGCGAAGGCGGAGTTTGGCTCGAGGGCGCGGACCTGGCGTCACTCTCGGCCAAGGAGGCTGCGGCCAAGCTGGCGCTTGTGCCGCAGCTCGCCCCCTACACCCATGGCTTCACGGTGCGCGAGCTCGTGCTCATGGGGCGTTACCCCCATCTGGGGCGGTTTCAGATCGAGGGTCCGGCCGACGACGACATTGCTCGAGAGGCCATGCGCTTGACCGAGACCGAGGAATTCGAGTCACGGTCGCTGGACACGCTGTCCGGCGGCGAGCGCCAGCGCGTCTTCGTTTCGCGAGCCCTGGCGCAGCAGCCCCGCGTGCTCTTACTGGACGAGCCGACCGCGAACCTGGACGTATTGCATAAGCTGCGCGTGCTGGATCTGGTCCGTCGACTCGTGGATGAGGGGCTGACGGCAGTGGCCGCCATCCACGACCTCAGCATGGCGGCGCGATACTGCGATCGCTTGATCCTGCTCGCTTCCGGCCGGGTGCTTGCCGAAGGAACCCCGGAGGAGGTGCTGGTGCCGGAGATCATCGAATCCGCGTTCGGCGTTGAGTCGGCCGTCTACCGCGATCCCGTCACGGGATCGCTGGCGATCAGCGTGATCGGTCCATCCGAAAGCAACGGAGCTCCGACCCCAGCCGCCGGCGCCAACGGCCAGAGCGACCGTGAAGACGCTCCGGCCGACGCCGTCGCACCGAGCGCGACTGCAGGCCGAGCATGAGCGGCCGCGATCCACACACGCCGCCCGCCGAGGTTGCCAAGACCCGTCGCAAGCGCCACGGGCTGGTGATCGTCAACACCGGCGAAGGCAAGGGCAAGACCACGGCGGCCCTAGGGGTGATCTTTCGCGCCTGGGGACGGGATTTCAAAATCCGCATGTTCCAGTTCATCAAGCACACCGGCGCCACGTTTGGCGAACACCGCGCGGCCATGCGGCTCGAAATCCCCATCGAGGCGCTTGGCGACGGGTTCACCTGGCTCTCCAAGGACATGGATCGCACCCAGGCCCTGGCCGTGGAGCAGTGGGGGCGTTGCAAGGAAGCCATCCTGGAGGGTGAGGAAGACATCCTCGTGCTTGACGAGTTCACCTACACCATGCACTACGGATGGGTGCCGGTGGCCGACGTCGTGGACACCCTCAAGCAGCGACCGGCGCGCATGCACGTCATCATCACGGGGCGCTATGCGCCGCAGGAGCTGATCGATTGCGCCGACCTCGTGACCGAAATGCGGATGATCAAGCACCCGTACCGCGAGCAGGGCATCCGCGCCCAGCAGGGGATTGAGTTCTAGTCGTGACGCTCGGCGGCGTCGTCGGCAACGTCCGTCCCGCTGACCGTCGGGCGCGGCGGGCAGCACGACAGCGCCAGCAGCGACTCACCAAGCCCCCGGGCAGCCTGGGACGGCTGGAGGACCTGTCGGTCCAACTGGCGGGCATCTTCGGAACCGACCGGCCAACCGTGGGGAATACGACGCTCATCGTGGCGGCTGCCGATCACGGGGTGGTGGCGCAGGGCGTCACCGGCTATCCCCAGGCGGTGACCGCCCAGATGGTGCTGAACTTCCTGGCCGGCGGCGCGGCCATCAATGTCATGGCGCGGTCCCGCGGTGTGGACCTCGTCATCGTCGACGCCGGCGTGGCCGTTCCGCTGCCTGAGCATCCGGACCTCCGCGTCGTCGCGCCGGGGCGGGGCACTGGCGACATCACCCAAGGGCCTGCCATGCCCCGCGACCAGGCGGAAGCCTGCATTCGGGCCGGCGTCGATCTGGCCATGGCGGCCGCTGAGCGCGGGGCGGCCATCATTGGCACGGGAGACATGGGCATCGGCAACACCACATCCGCCAGCGCCATCACCGCCGCCGTCACCGGTGCGTCTCCCGAGCGAACGACGGGGCGCGGCACGGGACGCACCGACCCCGAGCTGGCGCACAAGACTGCCTGTGTCGAGCGCGCCCTGGACGTGAATCAACCGGACCCTGCCGACGGATTGGACGTGCTCACCAAGGTCGGCGGCTTCGAGATCGGCGTGCTGGCCGGCGTGGCGCTTGGCGGGGCGCTGGCACGGCGAGCAGTGGTGCTGGACGGATTTGTGTCGGGCGCCGCGGCCCTCATCGCCCACAGCCTCTGCCCCACCGTCGGCGACTACCTCATCGCCGGCCACGTCTCGGCTGAGCGCGGCCACCGCATCGCCCTCGAGCACATGAAGCTCCAGCCGCTGCTCGATCTCGGCATGCGGCTCGGCGAGGGCACGGGCGCGCTGCTGGCGGCGGGATTGGTCGAGGTCGCCGCCGCCTGCCTGAGCGACATGGCCACCTTCGACGAGGCCGGCGTGTCCGACCGCGAGCCGGCGAACTGACTCCGTGAGAAACCTGCGGCTCGCCATTGGATTCTTGACGGTGCTGCCGTTCGCGCCGAGGCATGCGGGACCCATGGGGCCGGCGCGCGCCTATTTCCCGCTCGTCGGCCTCGGGCTCGGCGGGATCCTGGCAGGCTTGGACCTCGCCGCGCGCCAAGTCTTGCCCTTACCGGCGGTGGGCGCGCTGCTGGTCGCGGCCCTGCTGGCTCTGACGCGTGCCATCCATACCGAAGGATTCTTGGATACCTGCGACGGAGTGCTCGGCGGACGCGACCGCGAGGCGCGGTTGGAGATTCTGCGCGACTCCCGCGTCGGCGCGTTCGCCGTCGTTGGCGGTGCGAGCCTGTTGCTGCTGAAATGGACCCTGGTGACGGGAATCTCCGACGCGGAACGCACCAGCCTCCTGGTCCTCTTCCCCTGCCTGTCGCGCTGGGGCATCGTGGCCACCATGGGTGTGTTTCCCTATGTCCGATCCCAGGGCCTCGGTACGGCGTTCCAGGCCGGCGCCAGCTGGCGTCAGCTCGTGATGGCCCTCGCCACGGCCGCGCTGGCCGGTTGGCTGCTCCTGGGCATTGCGGGGATTCTTCTGCTGGGGATCGCTACGGGAGTCGCGCTGGGACTCGGCTGGTGGTTTCGGCGCCTGCTCGGCGGCATGACCGGGGACACCTACGGCGCCACCAATGAGGTCGGGGAAGTGGCGGTCCTGCTGCTGGGCCTCAGCGTGGCGCCGGCGCTGGTCGACGCCCCGTTCTGGTAAGTGACGCAATTGATTATTGGCGCCGGCGGGCGTTCGTAGGAGGGACGATGGGTCACTGGTATCTCGTGCGTCACGGCGAAACCGACTGGAACCGCACCGAGCGGATTCAAGGCCAGGTGGACGTGTCCCTGAATGCCACCGGCAGGCGCCAGGTGAGCCACTTGGCAAAGCGGCTGACAGACCTCCCCTTCGATGCGATCTACAGCAGCGATCTCGCGCGGACCCACGAGACCGCCCAAATCATCGCGGCGGACCGTGACATCGCGATCGCCACCGATCCGGACCTCCGCGAGTTTTCCTTTGGCGAGTGGGAGGGCCTGACGGCGGAGGAGATCGAGGCCCGGCGTCCAGGCGCGCTGTCCGAGCGGATCAGCGCGGGCAACGAGGCATTTGCCGCCCCGGGCGGCGAGAACACCTGGCAGGTGCTGGACCGGGTGCGACGATTCTGCACCCGTGCCGCCGAGCGCCATGATCCGTCGGAGGACATCCTGATCGTCGCCCACGGCGGATCGATTCGCGCCCTAGCCGTCGCCTTGCTGGACCTGGCGGTCACCGACTTCTGGCGCTTTCGGATCCACTGCGCCAGCCTGGCCATCATCCGGAATCACTCGGACGGACGCACGCTCGTTCGGTGGAACGACATCAGCCACTTGCCCGCCGAGGACCGTGATACTCCAATATGAGCAAGCGGCTGACCCTGGTGCTGGGCGGCGTGCGCGCCGGCAAGAGCCGCCATGCACAGACGCTGGCGCAGACCGGGCAACGCGTGCTGGTCGTGGCCACGGCGGAGGCCGGCGACGCGGAAATGGCCGCCCGCATCCAGGCCCATCGGGCGGAGCGACCCGAACACTGGGACACGCTCGAAGAGCCGCTCGACCCGGCAGCGGCCCTGGTTCCGCGCCTGCCCGACTACGACACCGTGCTGCTCGACTGCCTCACCCTCTGGGTCAGCAATCTGCTGCTCAGGCCCGCCGACGAGAGCCAGGCCCGCCCGGACATCTCGGGCGAAGCCGACCGTCTGCTCAAGCTCTACGAAGACGGCGACGCCTCCTGGATCGTCGTCAGCAACGAAGTAGGCCTCGGCGTCATCCCGGCGAATGAGCTGGCACGCGCCTTCGCCGACGAGCTGGGGCGCGTCAACCAGATCGTCGCCGCCGCGGCGGACGACGTGATCGTGATGTACGCCGGGGTGCCGGTGAACATCAGCACCCTTGCCTCGGCCCGAATGCCCGGAGAAGGAACGGGCGGGCGGTAACCACGGTCGTTCCACGCCCGCTCGCGGAAACCTTTGCATAGCTCGTCCGTCACTCCTGCGAAGGGAGACCCTTTCGTAACCGCTCCGTAATTCCCGCGAAGCCTGTCCCCGCGCAGGCGGGGAGCGGGAATCCACCCTTCGCTGAATCTGGGGACTGCCGGGATTCCTCCGACCAACCTACGTCAGACTGGATTTTGCAAAAGCCCCCGACGGCGGGAATCTAGCGGCCGCTGAACCTGCTGACCCGCAGAGAGGGACGGTTCGCGATCCGTCCCTACCTCTTTGTTCAAGGGACTCCTCGCGCGGCGACGACGCTTCGATCAAAAGACCAAGGTTGTCCCGCGAGCCGAGGGAACGATTGACCACCGAACCGCGTATTGTCTCTTGGGGGAGGCAAGAGGTGATGGCCCGGCCAGGCATGCGTGCGAAACCATCGGCGTCACGCTCGATTCGCAGACTGCTTACGACCGTCGGATTGGCGGTCATGCTGGCTGGGGCCGTCTGCGACGGCGCGCCGCCCGCCGAACAGCCAGGTCTCCGGCCGCCGGCGGTTCCCCTGTCCACCGCCCAGACGGGCGAGCGCCCGCTTGCCGAAGGGGACACGTCGCAGCCGGGGCGCGAGCCCGCGTCGCCGGCGACTCTGGCTCCGGTCCCGACACGAAATGACCATATTCACGATCAAGCGGTCGCGGCCAGGTTGCGGCCCGCAGTCACGGCGGCCACCGCACGGCCGGCCGTCACGGTGGACACCGAAGGCTGCGAAGGCCGCGCCGTACCGGATCCGCAAGCCGATCCCGGCTTGGTCAGCGACTGCCGCACTCTGCTGCGGATTCGCGACGTGGTGATGCCGGACGGATCGTTGAATTGGAGTCCCACCACGCGAATGTCCAAATGGGAGAGCATCTACATTGACGGGAGCCCACCCCGTGTGCACGGGCTCTATCTGTACGGCGAGTATCGGGGCGGGATGATTCCGCCCGAGCTCGGCAGCCTCACGGAATTGCGCTACCTGGAGATCAGCAGCATCGGCGCGACAGGCGAGATTCCGCCGGAACTCGGCCAGTTGACGGAGCTGCGGAGACTCAGCCTCTGGGGAAACAGCCTGACGGGGACAATTCCCGTGGCGCTGACACAGCTGACCAACCTGACGGAACTGACCCTCGGCCTCAACCAGTTGAACGGGGAGATTCCACGGGAATTGGGCAACCTGACGAGGCTGGAGGTGCTGAGCCTGTTGGGCAACCAGTTGACGGGCTCGATCCCGGCGGCCTTGGGGGAATTGGAAAGCCTCAGGGGGCTGCACCTCGGAGAAAACCGGCTCACCGGGGCGCTGCCGGACACGCTGGGGAGCTTGGCAGCGTTGCAAGTGCTGCGGGTCGACCACAATCAGATTTCAGGCCCGATTCCGCCAGCGTTGGGCCGACTAACGAGCCTGACCGAGATGTCCCTGGCAAACAACCGGCTGAGCGGCTCTGTCCCGTCGGCGCTCGGTCAGCTGAGGGATCTGCGTGAACTCGATCTGTCTGGGAACGCTTTGACGGGGTCGGTCCCTACCGAGTTGACCAAGCTTTCCAACTTGTGGCGGCTGGACCTCAGCCGCAACCAGCTGACCGGCGCCATGCCAGAGGCGTTGAGTGAGTTCGCGAATCTGGCGCGGTTGCGGCTGGCCGGCAACCAGCTGACGGGGTCGATTCCCGCGGCGCTGGGCCATATGTGGGGATTGGGGGAGCTGGACCTCTCCAGCAACCAGTTGACGGGACCAATACCCGCGGACCTCGGTCAACTGCGGTCGCTCGGGATTCTCAACCTCGCCAACAATCAACTGACGGGGCCAATCCCGGTGGAATTGGGCCAATTGGACAACCTGACCATTCTCAACCTCGCCAACAACCAGTTGACGGGCGCCATTCCGTCGGCGCTCGGTGAGCTGGCCGTGTTGGAGCAGCTTGGCCTTGCCGGCAATCGGCTCACGGGCTGCATTCCAGCGGCTCTGGCAATCGTTCGCGAAAATGACGTCGGTCCTCCGGAGCATCCGTTTTGCGGCGTGCCGACCCCGGCGGACGGCGTTGGGGACTCCGCGGGCCCAGTGAGCGGTCCCTGCGCGGATGGCGCAGCCGTGCCGCAGCCGCAGGCTAATCCCGGCCTCGTGCGTGACTGCGCGACGCTGTTGAGCATTCGCGACTCCTTGGCTGGCGCCGCCGGGCTCCACTGGAGCGCTGATCGCGCCCTCAGCACCTGGCTAGGGGTGGTTGTTGGCGGCACGCCGTCGCGCGTGCAGGAGCTGGACCTCTATCAGCGTGGACTGTCGGGTACCGTCCCGGCGGCACTGGGCGAGCTGGCCAGTCTGAGGAAGCTGAATCTCAGCTCAAACAATCTCACGGGCGAAATCCCAGAGGAGCTGGGCCGGTTGGTCAGGCTGACGGAGCTCGACCTCGCCGGCAACGAGCTGACTGGTGCCATTCCGGCGACCCTGGGCAGGCTGATTAACCTGAGAGAGTTGGATATCCACGACAATCAGCTCACCGGCGAGATTCCGCCGGACGTGGGCCACCTCTTCCAGCTGCGAGCGCTCAGCCTTGGAGGAAACCAACTCACGGGGTCTATCCCGGCGGAGCTGGGCCGGTTGACCGATTTGGCCGAGCTGCTGCTCGGCAGCAACCAGCTGACCGGTGCGATTCCGGCGACGCTCGGCAACTTAACAAAACTTTGGTGGCTGTCCCTTGGCCACAATCAGTTGTCTGGCGGCATCCCGGCGGAGTTTGGCCAACTGGTCAACCTGGCGTGGCTGTACCTTGGCGCAAACCAGCTGACCGGGCCGATTCCACCAGAGCTTGGCGAACTGGTGAAATTGGACGAGCTCTGGCTCTACGACAACCAGTTGACCGGTCCGATCCCGGCGTCGCTAGGACGCCTCACCAAACTGGGGACGCTCTATCTCCACGGAAACCAGTTGTCGGGGCCGATCCCGGCTACGCTGGGCCAGCTGGAAAGGGTGTGGGAGTTCAAGCTCTACGACAACCAGTTGACCGGTCCGATCCCACCCGAATTAGGCGATTTGGCGAATGTGTCGGTTCTCGGACTATCCAACAACCAGTTGACTGGCACCATCCCGCCGGAATTGGGAAATCTGCCGAAGCTGACGGGCCTTGGTCTTGCTTTCAACCGGTTAACGGGGGCTATCCCGCCGGAACTGGGCAACTTGCCGAAGCTGACGGGCCTTGGTCTCGCTTCCAACCAGTTGACTGGGACTATTCCAGCGAACTTGGGCAACTTGGTGAATCTGACGGCGCTGGACCTCTCGAACAACCAACTCACGGGCCCCATCCCAAACGAAATGTCTCGACTGACCCAACTCCACCACCTGATCCTTCACAACAACCGGCTCACGGGGACGATTCCGACGGAGTTCGGCGAAGTCAGAAGCCTGACGCGGCTGCACCTCGACCACAATCAGTTGACCGGGCCGATTCCTGCGGAGTTGGGCACGCTTCGCAATCTTGACGAGTTGCGCCTAGGGGCCAATCAACTCACGGGAACAATTCCCCAGGAGCTTGGCCAGCTGCGATCCCTAAGGCGGCTGATGCTTGACGACAACCAATTGACTGGCCCGATCCCCGCAGCACTTGGGCAACTGACTGAACTCAGCGTGCTGGACCTGAGTTCCAACCAGTTGATGGGGCCGATTCCGGCGGAGCTGGGCGGGCTGGAAAGGGTGTACGAGCTCCGCCTGGCAAACAATCAGCTCACCGGACCGATTCCAGGTGAGCTCGGCGAAATGCGGAGCCTTCAATTCCTGCATCTCAACGACAACCAACTGACCGGTGAAATCCCCGTGGAGTTGAGCGGCCTGATCAGCATGAGCAAGCTGGATCTCAGCTCTAACCAGTTCGAAGGCCCCATTGCGCCCGCGTTGGGGCGGTTGGGCAATCTTCAGTTTCTCCGCGTCGGAAACAATCAGCTCACGGGCTGCTTGCCGGTGGTCTGGAAAAAGATCCCCGACAACGATGTCGAAGCTGACGGGCTTTCCTTCTGCGGGTAGCCTAAGCAGTCCCCATCGCTGCTCGGACTCTGACCGAGGCGGTCGATTTCGGGCGTGCGCACCCTAGCGACGCGCGGCGCCGCTGCCGCCAGCAACCACACCCCCGCCGACGACTCGGCGGTCATGCACCGCGACGAGGCCCGGCAGGCGAGTCCGCGCGTGGTGCGCGGCCCAGCCGATGCGGTCGGCGTCGTCCGCGAAGAGCAGCCCCAGCACGGTGCCGCTGTGCGCGACGTTGACGCCGACGGCTCCGGCGGCCTGTGCCAGCTCGAGCACCGTCGCGAGCTGCGGCTTGGGGAGCACCGCCTGGTTCGCCAGGCTGCTCAGCGTCGCGCCCTCGCCGACGAGCTTTGCGTCTCCGTCGGCCAATCCGGCTGTGATGAGGTTCAGGGCGTCGCGAAACCGCGAGGCGTGGGATCGAAGCTCGGCGCGTCGGTCCACCGCGTTGAAGGCCTCGGTATCGACCTCGTCGGCAAACTCCAGCGCGAGGACGCGCATCGGAGGCGGGTCTCCCAGCGACCGGGCCACACGACCGCCGCGGTGATCGAAGAGCGCGATGCCGGGCAGCATCACGCCGTCGCTTGGCTCCACGTACAGCGCCAGGTCGGCCTGTTGCCGCGGCGACACCGCCGCGCCCAAGGCCGCCGCCGTCGCACCGATGGTCGCCGCCACGTCGGCCGTGCTGCTGGCCATGCCCTTGGCTCGCGGCAGCGACCTCTCCAAGCTCAGGCGAGCGTCCAGGTCTCGATGCCCGAGAAACTCCAGCGCGAGCGCCACGGCCCGGCGGGCCTTGGGAGCGTTGGCGGGACCGTCGACACATCCGGCGCCGTCCGATACCTCAACCGTCGCCGTCGAGCCCATGTCGATGGGACAGGTCACCATCACGGTCGTGCCGTCCAACTCGCCCTGGGCTAGCTCGCCGCAGGTGCCCGGCGCCCAAGCCACGCCGCGCGCGACGACGCCTTCGGCCGGATCAGCGCAGAGCGATGAAGTCACCGCTCGAGACCTGTCAGGCCATAGATCAATCCCATGTCGAGGTGCTCACGCACCAGCGACGCCAGCTTGTCGTACTCGGCGTTCGGCTCGATGTCGTCATGGTCGGTCGGCAGGCTGAGCCCGCGCCGCGCGCCGGCGCAGGCCAGAATCGAGCGGCGCACGTCCCGATTGTGAAAGAGGCCGTGCAGATAGGTGCCCAGCGTCAGGCCTTCGGCATCCATTGCCCCGTCCGAGAAGTCGATGCGTTGTCCAGACTGCTCCTCCACCAAAAAGGGACTGGAACAGTCTGTGGCCGTGGTCACCCCCATGTGGATTTCGTAGGCGACGACCTGCGCGCCCCTGCACCGGCTCAGTAGACCCTGGCTCCCGGCGACCCGCGCCTTGACCTGATACGTCGCCTTGTCCGAATGAAATCTAGTAGTGGCCGGCAGGAGCCCCAGGCCCGGCGTCTCTGCTGCCCGCGATTCAACCGAGTCCGGATCCAACAGCCGCTCGCCAAGCATCTGGTAGCCCGCGCAGATGCCGATCACCGGCATCCCACGGCGACGCGCCTTCGTGATGCGGTCGGCCAGGCCCCGCTCACGCAACCAGCCAAGATCGGCCACCGTGGTCTTGCTCCCGGGGATGACCACCAGGTCCGGATCGCCAAACTCAGACGCCCGTGCCACGAGTCGCACCCGCACCCCGGGCTCGTGCCGCAGCGGATCGAAGTCGTCGAAGTTGGCGATTCGCGGCAGCCGCATCACGGCAACGTCGATTGCCGCCTTGTCGTCGATCGTTGGGTCTGCCACCAGACCGACCGAATCTTCCTCCGGAATGTGGATGTCCGTGAAATACGGCACCACGCCCACCACCGGTGCGCCGGTGCGTTCGCGCAGGAACTCCAGGCCCGAGTCCAGCAGCGAGGGATCGCCGCGAAACTTATTGATCACGTGCCCGCCGACGAGCGCCCGCTCCTCCGGCTCCAGAAGCTCCATCGTCCCGACGAGCTGGGCGAAGATCCCGCCGCGATCAATGTCGCCCACCAGCAGCACCGGCGCCTGGGCGTGGAGCGCGACCCGCATGTTGACGATGTCGTGCTGCTTGAGGTTGATCTCCGCGGGGCTCCCGGCGCCCTCGATCACCACAACGTCAAACTCTGCTCGCAACCGATCGAGCGCCGCCGTTACCGTCGACCACATCTCGGGCTTGAGTTGCTGGTACTCGCGCGCCGAGGCGGCGGCCTGCGGCCGGCCCAGCAGCACCACCTGGGAGCGGCGGTCGCCCTCGGGCTTGAGCAGGATGGGGTTCATGTCCACGCTCGGGGCCGCCAGCGCCGCCGCGGCCTGCACCGCCTGGGACCGGCCAATCTCGCCGCCGTCGGGCGTGGCGTAGGAATTCAGGGACATGTTTTGCGCCTTGAAGGGCGCAACCTGAAATCCGTCCTGGGCGAAGATGCGGCACAAGGCCGTCGCCACGACCGACTTGCCCGCATGCGACGACGTGCCCTGGACCATCAGCACTTTGGCGCGGCGGCTACCCATGCGCCAGCACGTCCCGCAGCGCCGCCACGAGCCGGGCGCACTCCTCGGGCCGGCGCACGGCAATGCGAATGAAGTCGGGCAGGCCAAACGACGTGCAGTCCCTCACCAGGATTCGCCGACGCAGCAACGCACGGCGCACACCGGCGGCATCGCCCACCCGCACCAGCATGAAGTTGGCGGCCGAGGGAACCGCCGGCACGCCCAGGGCGGCAAGCTGTGCCTGAAGCTGGGCCTTGGATTCCGCGATGACCTCCCGCGCGGCGGCCACGTGTGCCGCGTCCGCGAGCGCGGCAAGGCCCACTGCCTGCGCCACGGCATTCACGCTCCACGACGGCTGGAGATGACGGCTGGCTTCAACCACCGGCGGCGGCGCCGCCATGTAGCCCAGCCGCACGCCGGCCACCGCATGGTCCTTGGTCATTGAGTGCAGCAACGCCACATTGCCGCGTTGCAGCAGCGGCAGCGCGTCCCATCCGGCGTCGGCCAGCGGCACGTATGACGTGTCCAGCGCCAGCAGCCCGTCCGGGCCCACGGCCGCGCACAGCCGCTCCACGGATTCACGATCCAGGTAGACGCCGGTGGGATTGTTCGGGTTGCACAGAAACACCAGCGCCGGACGCGTTGCCGCGATAGTCTCCACCGCCGCGTCGATGGACCACCGAAATCCATCCGCCGCGGCGGACACCACAAACTCCATGTGCGCGCCGGTAGCATCCGCCGCCGCTTCGTACTCTCCGAATGTCGGCGCGAACACCAGGCAGGTGGACCAAGGCGGCACATGGGCGTGAGCCAGCAAGTGGATCAGCTCCGTCGATCCGTTGCCAACCAACAGCTGATCGACGCCGACGCCAAGTCTGACGGCCAGCGCCTCACGCAGAATCAGGCACTCACGATCGGGATAGGCCGAGAGGTCCGCCTCGGCCGCGGCCTGCCGCACTCGCGGCGACGGTCCCAGCGGATTGATATTGGAGCTGAAGTCCAACACCTGGTCACGCGTCAGGTTCGCGGCACGCAATTCGGCGGTGTCGAATCCCCCGTGCACCGTGGACATGTTGGGTGGCGTGGTCCGGTCAACCGGTAATCGCGTGGCGCGCGGCCAGCACGCCCAGCGAAACGACGACGGCAAGCGCCGCCGTCCGATTGACGATCGTCACGGCGCGGCCGATGTCGGTAGCCTCCGGGTCGCGGAACCCCTCGCCCAGTCGGTAGTGCCCCGGCTTCTCCAAGCAGACTCCCAGCAGCCCCGCCATCGCGCTCATGGTCAATCCCGCATTTGGGCTGGCCGTCGTGCCGCCATCGCGCCGCATTGTGCGCCAGGCGCGGCCCACCGGATGCCGCGCCAGCCGGCCACTCGCCAGCAGCAGCAACGCGCTCAATCGGGCGGGAATCAGATTCGTCAGGTCGTCCAGCCGAGCGGCTGCCTTGCCCAGGTACTCGGTCGTCCCGCGGTAGCCCACCATGCTGTCCATGGTGTTCAGCGCCCGATAGGCGATGGCGCCCGGCACGCCGAAGACCGCAAACGCCAGCCAGGGCCCCACGAAGCTGTCGGAGGTGTTTTCGGCCACGGACTCGATCGCCGCGGCGGCCACCAGCGGCGGGGCAAGCGCGGCGGCGTTGCGGCTGACCAGGCTGCGCAGGCTCTCCCGCGCGGCATCCAGCCGACCCTCGGCCAGCGCCCGCCTGGTCCGATGCACCGCCGCCGTCAACCCAGTCACCGCGAACGCCGTGCGCAGCACCACGGCCCCGGCGATCAGGTACGCAATCGGATGTATGGCGGCCAGCGCAGCCAAACCGAACCACGCGGCGGCGCCCGCACCGCCCACGACTGCGGCCACCATCATGCAGCCGAAGGCAAAGGCGGCGACCGGCTGCTGCGGAGCGACTCGTCGCAGCGCCCCCGTGACCTTCCCGATCCAGACGACTGGGTGCAACGCGTTGGGCGGTTCCGGCAGCAGCAGGTCCAACAACACGGCAGCCAGAAGGACCGCCGCGTCCCAGATCAAGTTGTCCAGCCACGGTGAGAGCATGGTGCTACCTCACTCTACGTTGGCGCGCCAAGCACGAATAACGCTCCTGATGTCGGTTGTCTGGCACCACGGTGAAACGCGGTGCTACTGCCCGTGGAAACCTGCGCGTGATCTTTCGTCATTCCCGCGGAGCCTGTCCCCACGCAGGCGGGGAACGGGAATCTACCCTTCATTGAACCTGGGGCGAATGGGAAGCGCCGGGTCATCCTCAAGCTTGGCTGGATTCTGCGAAGGTCTCCGTTGGCAGCACACACCCGGCTCTTCGATCGGCACCGCCCTCCCTGCTCACCGCGCCGGCGATTGACGACTCCCAAAGAAACCGGTGAATTTCCGAAAACCGAGGGAACGATTCGGTCCCCGGCGGCGTAATCTCTTGCGGGGGAATCCCGTGATCATGGGCCAAAAAGGCATGCAGGCGCGCAATCTAGCTCGTGGACGCCGCCGATTGCCTGGGATCGCTGCGCTATTCGCGGTTGCCCTTGTCGTGGCTGTTGCCGCCGCGGCCGCGCCCACCTTCCGCTCGCCCGCGGCGGCACTTGATTGCGAGGGCGTTGGCCTCGACGACGGCTGCCTCTTCACCATCACCGGCGGCGACACCATCGATCCCAATGACGGCTTCGCTGTGACCAACGGTGGCGGCGTGCCGCTGTGGGACTTCGTCCGCGACCGCGACCTCCAGGCTCTCGGCTATCCCATCAGCCAGCGCTGGGTCAGCGGCCCGTTCACGCTGCAGGCCTTTCAAAAGGCCATCCTCCAGTGGGACCCCGGCAAGTCCCGCATGAACTACTACAACACCCTCGATGTGCTGGCGAACCGGTACCCCGAGGTCGAGCTACCCAACGTCCCGTCGCACCAGGTGCTCGAGGCCGATCGAGGGGCCAACTTCGCCACCATCACCCGCAATCACCTGGCACTGCTGGACCAGAACGCGGCCATCAAGGAGCGGTTCCTCGGCGAGCCCGACTGGCTGAATCTCTACGGCTTGCCGATTCGCTATGAGGAGCGGGAGGTCAACGGCAATCCCCAAGGCCTTCAGCTGCTGCGCGCCCAGCGCACCGTCTTCGTGATCTGGAACGTACCCGCGCCCGGGACCACGGTCGGCCGCGTCAACCTGCAGAACGTGCCGGACAAGGTGAAGCGGCTGAGCAACGTGATCATTCCGGACGCCGCCAAGGCGCCCGTCGCGCGGCACGAGGTCGCGGGATTGCCGGTGTTCACGCTCACGCCGCCCTCGGCTGCCCAGTCCCAACAGACGACGGCCGGCGCGCGGTTCATCGCCATCAGCAGCGGCGACTATCACAGCTGCGCGCTGCGGGCCGACGGAGAGCCCGTGTGCTGGGGCGTTCAGGACGGCGCCCAGCGGCCCGGCTTTGGGCAGGTTGGCTTCGGCCAGTCCAATCCGCCTGAGGGGGAGCGGTTTGCGGCCATTGACTCCGGCGGACAGCACACCTGCGCCTTGCGCCAGGACGGGACCGCGGTCTGCTGGGGACGCGACAACTGGGGCCAGGCCTCGCCGCCTGACGGCGAACGCTTCGTGTCCATCAGCAGCGGCTCCTACCACACCTGCGGCCTCCGGGCGGACGGCAGGGCCGTGTGCTGGGGAAGCGATCAATCCGGTGAGTCCACACCTCCGGAAGGCGAGCGTTTCACCGTCGTCAGCAGCGGCTCCGGTCACACTTGCGGGCTGCGCGCGGACGGAATCCCCGTGTGCTGGGGGCCCGAGCCGTACTGGGACGGCCACACGGGATGGGAAGCGCCCCCCGAGGTGCCGCTGCTCGTGGTGGACAGCGCCTATGGCTACACCTGCGGCATTGAGCTCGACGGCTCGCCGATCTGCTGGGGCGCGCGATCGGACGTGGTCTACAGCGGCCAATATCCGCGCGGCTACCAGCGCCTCACCGCCATCAGCGGGCGTGAAATGGCTGGGCAGGGCGGTTGCGGTCTTTGGACCAACGGCACGGCCGTTTGCTGGGGCTGGGTCGATCCACCGCCGGAGCGGCAGAAGTTCAGCGCCATCAGCAGTGGTCGGGAGCACACCTGCGGCATTCGCCGCGATGACGGGGCGTTGGTGTGCTGGGGCAGCGACGAATATGGCGAGTCGTCGCCGCCCGGGGGCGAGCACTTCCAGGGACCCGAGGAATTCCCACCCAAGCCGACCGGTCCCGACGTTCCCCTGAAGTCGATCAGCAGCGGTGGTGTGCATGTCTGCGGCCTCGATGCCAGCGGCACAGCCTGGTGCTGGGGCGACGATGGGTATGGGCGGTCATCGCCCCCGGTCGGCCAGAAATTCGCATCCGTCAGCAGCGGCTGGGCCCACACCTGCGGTGTGCGGCTGGACGGCGCCATTGCCTGCTGGGGCGAGGATGACTTCGGCCAGGCGGCGCCGCCCGCCGGCGGGGGATTCGTCGCCGTCAGCAGCGGCTCGAACCATACTTGCGCCCTGCGGTCCGATGGCGCCGCCGTCTGTTGGGGCAGCGACCGTGTCGATCAAACCTCGGTGCCCGAAGGCGAGCGATTTACCGCCATCAGCAGCGGCTGGTCCCACACCTGCGGCCTCCGGGCTGACGGCACGGCGGTGTGCTGGGGCAGCGACCTGTTTGGTCGCGGGTCTCCGCCGGCGGGCGAGACATTCACCGCCATCAGCGGCAGCTGGGTGCACACCTGCGGGCTGCGGCCCGACGGTACGGCGGTTTGCTGGGGCGACAACGACGAGGGCCAGGCCTCGCCGCCTGCCGGCGAGCGGTTGGTCAGCATCAGCGCCAACGCCTCCCACACCTGCGGCCTGCGAGCCGACGGCACGCCCGTTTGCTGGGGAGCGATTCAATATTTCTTCGGTTACGCCCAGGACGCCGGCCAGGCGTCCCCGCCACCCGGGGAGCGGTTCGTCGCCATCAGCAGCGGCTTTCGATTTACCTGCGGACTCCGCGCGGACGGGTCACACCGGTGCTGGCGCTTCGGGCCCGGCACGGAAATCCCCGAAGGCCTGAGCACCCGCGGTTTCGAGGCGGTCAGCGGTCAGGTGCTCACCTCGATCAGCAACGGCCATCGCTTCACCTGCGCGCTTGATCCAAGCGGCGCCCCCGTCTGTTGGGGCATGGACGATTACGGCCAAGCGTCGCCGCCGGCCAATGAGCGATTCGTGGCTCTCAGCAGCGGGGAGCGGCATGTCTGCGCCCTGCGGTCGAACGGCACGCCGGTTTGCTGGGGCGATCCGTCGAGCGGCCGGACGGCGCCGCCGTCCGGCGAGAGCTTCACAACTCTTAGCAGCGGCTTTGCGCACACGTGCGCCCTGCGGGCGGACGGCACGCCGGTCTGCTGGGGCTGGAACGGGCAGGGCCAGGCGTCGCCGCCGGACGGCGAGCAGCTTGTCGCCATCAGCAGCGGACACGTGCACACGTGCGGCGTGCGCGGGGACGGCGCGGCGGTCTGCTGGGGCGAAAACGAGGACGGCCAGGCCTCACCCCCCGAAGGAGCGCAATTCGTATCGATCAGCAGCGGCGCCAACCACACCTGCGCCCTGAACGCCGATGGCAGCCCGTTCTGCTGGGGTGATGAGGACGACGCCGTAGCGCGCGCGCCGACCGTCGACCAGTACGACTCGATCGCCAGCGCCGCGCGCTACGCCTGCGGCCTGCGGCCGGACGGCACGCTGAATTGCTGGGGCGAGGGCGCGTTGGGAGCTCCACCGGGCGTCACGCTCTCGGCCGTCAGCTTGGGGTATGTGCACAACTGCGGCCTGCGCCAGGACGGACGACCCGTCTGCTGGGGCGATGGCTACGAAACCCCGGTGGCCTCGGCGGGGCGCTCCACCTACGAGATCATCAGCGAGCAGCGGGTTCGCGCGGTCAGCGGCGGCTACGGACACACCTGCGCCCTGCGCGAGGATGGCCGCCCGGTGTGCTGGACGCTCACCAACGGCTATCCCAACCTCAGCGGCGAGCTCTCGGTGCCCTATGGCGAGCAGTTCACCACCCTCAGTAGCGGCGGCGGACACACCTGCGCCTTGCGGGACGACGGCACCGTCGTGTGCTGGGGCTCTGACCATGCCGGAGAGTCCACGCCGCCGGCGGGCGACCGCTTCACCGCGGTGAGCAGCGGATTCGGGTTCACCTGTGGCCTGCGCCAGGACGGCGTCGCCGTCTGCTGGGGGAGCGATGAGGATGGCCAGTCGTCGCCTCCCGAAGGCGAGCGATACATCGCCATCAGTAGCGGGATGGGCCTCTACAAGGCGCACACCTGTGCCCTGCGCGAGGACGGGTCCGCCGTCTGCTGGGGCGCCAACGACGAAGGGCAGGCTTCGCCGCCGGCCGACGAACGCTTCATGGACATCGCCAGCGGCGCCGTACACACCTGTGGTCTGCGCTTGGACGGCACCGCCGTCTGTTGGGGTTTCGACTGGGACCGCCAGGCCTCGCCGCCGGCGGGACTCACCTTCACCGCCATCACCGCCGGTCGCGCTCACACCTGCGCCATCCGCGCCGACGACAAGACCGCCGTTTGCTGGGGATCGAGCCACGACTTCCTCTACGACTATCAGGGTCAGGCCAGGCCGCCCTATGGAGAGACCTTTTCCGCCATCAGCGCCGGCCAGGACCAGACCTGCGGCGTGCGGGCGACGGACTCGACCCTGATCTGCTGGGGCGAGGGACCGGGCCACCGATCCGGCTATCCCAAGGAGAAACCCTTCGACGACGTTAGCGGCGAATCGTTGGCGTCGATCAGCGCCGGCAACGGCCACATCTGCGGCCTGCGTAACGATGGAACGGCCGTTTGCTGGGGTGACAACGAGATTGGTGAGGCCAACCCGCCGCCGGAGACATTTAGCGCCATCAGCGCCGGGGGCGACCACACGTGCGCCCTGCGGGCCTCCGATGGCGAGGCTATCTGCTGGGGCAGCAACCGTACACCCGAAGGCAAGTTCGCCGGCTATCGCAATCAGGCGCTGCCGCCTCGCGGCGAATCATTCGTCGCCATTGCCAGCGGTTCATTGCACACCTGCGCCCTCAAGGCCGACGGCCAGGTCGTCTGCTGGGGCGGTTGGTTCGACGATGACGACGCGGAGCCGCCGGCCGGTGAGCGATTCACGACCATTGCCAGCGGCGGCGAAAGCACCTGTGCGCTGCGTCAGGACGGCTCGGCGATGTGCTGGAGTGTGGGCTACCGGCTTTGGGAATCGACGCCGGCGCACGAGCGCTTCGTGGCGCTGGGAATGGGCCAGTCGCACGCGTGCGGCATCCGCGGCGACGGCTCGACGGTGTGCTGGGGCGGCTCCCGACGAGGCCAATCGATCGCGCCGGACCATGAGCGGCTGGTCGCGGTGACCGGCGGCCACTCCCACACCTGCGGACTGCGGCCCGACGGCACGGCCGTGTGCTGGGGCATCAACTACGAACCGTCGTACGGCGCCTGGTACGGCCAGGCGCATCCGCCGCGCGGCGAGCAGTTCACGGCAATCAGCGCCGCCGCCCATTTCACCTGCGCGTTGCGCCAGGACGGCTCACCCCACTGCTGGGGCGAGGGCTACGACACTCCCGAACCGGAGCGCACGACCTATGCGGACATCGCCAACGAGACCTTCGTGGCCGTCGACGCCGGCTGGGACTACACCTGCGGCCTGCGTCCGGACGGAACCACGGTTTGCTGGGGCAATCAGCTGCCGGACCCGGAGCAATCGGGGCGCTGGGGCGACTATGCGCGCGAATGGCCGCCGGAAGGCGAGCGATTCACTGCCATCAGCACCGGCACGTCGTTCACCTGCGGTCTGCGAGCGGACGGCGCCGCGATTTGCTGGGGCGAAAATACGAACGGCGCGGCCTTCCCCCCGCGGGATGAGACGTTCGTCGCCATCACCTGTGGCAACTCCGACTCGTGCGGCCTGCGGAGCGACGGGACCGTCGTGTGCTCGGGCTTCGTCAACAGCGTTCGCGGTGGACACTATTTGCCGGCAGAGCTTCAGGGCGAGCGGTTTAATGCAATCAGCTACGGCGACTTCCATGTCTGCGCGCTTCGCGCGGACGGATCGCCGGTCTGTTGGGGGAGCAACCGGAACGGTGAGGCGGCGCCACCCGAGGGCGAGCGGTTCGCGGCAATCAGCGGCGGCTCCAGCCACACCTGCGCCCTGCGAGCCGATGGCTCGCCGGTCTGTTGGGGGAAGGACGACTACGGCCAGGCGGCGCCGCCCGAGGGCGAACGCTTCACCGCGATCAGCAGCGGCGCGAGCCACACCTGCGCCCTGCGGGCAGACGGCGCCGCCGTCTGCTGGGGCGCGGCGCTGGGCGACACCTACGTTCTGTCCGGACGCACCTACGAAGTCGGCTTTGGCCAGGCGGCGCCGCCAGCTGATGAGCGATTCGCTTCCATCAGCAGTGGCGCGAGCCACACCTGCGGCCTGCGATTCGACGGAAAGGTCGTCTGCTGGGGCCAGGGGTACACGGACGCCGGCTAGATATTTCCGGCGTCCCGCTCGGATCTCGCGCGATGCCCTTTACCATCGAAAAGGGCTCGCCCGACCGAGTGGTCGTGCCTGAAGAGGCTTCGGCAGAATCCGCACCCATGCTCGACGAACATCGAAACACCAACCGCGCCAACTGGGACTCGCGCGTTCCCGCGCACCTGGCTTCGGAGTTCTACGGCGTCGAGGACTTCGTCGCGGGCGCTCGGACGCTCACCCAGGCGGTGGACTTCGATCGCGCCCACCTCGGCGAGGTCCGGGGGCAATCCCTGCTCCACCTGCAGTGCCACATCGGCCTCGACACGCTGTCGTGGGCGCGGCTTGGCGCCACGGTCACCGGCATCGACTTCTCCGAGCGCTCGATCGAGGCGGCGCGCGATATTGGCCGCCGCAGCGGCGTCCCGGGTCGATTCGTCCTGGCCGACGTCCACGAGGCGCCCCAGGTCCTCCCCGAGACGTTCGACATCGTCTATGCCAGCGAGGGCGTGCTTTGCTGGCTGCCCTCGGTGACGGCCTGGGCGCGCGTCGTCCGACGGTTCACGCGTCCCGGCGGGACCTTCTACATCCGCGATGGGCATCCCCTCGCGCACGCGCTCGACGACGAGCGCTCCGACGGGCGGCTGGTGATCACGCAGCCGTACTTCGAGGGTGACGCCATCCGCTACGACGAGCCCGGCACCTACACCGGGGACGATGCCGAGATTAGGGACACCACGACCTACGAGTGGAACCACAGCCTGGGTGAGATCGTCAGCGCGATTGCCGCTCAGGGCTTCCGCATCGAGTCGCTGAAGGAATATCCGTTCGCCGGCTACCAGGCGCTGCCCGAAATGGTCCAGGGCGACGACGGCTGGTGGCGGCTGCTGGACCGACCCGAACGGCTGCCGTCGCTCTTCGGACTGAAGGCCACGCTGCCGCCCGACGCCGAGCCGGCGCAGTGACGGGAGGTGAGGCGGGCGCGTGGCGCGCGTCGAATTGCCATCCCAGGCGCAGTGATCTGTCATTCCGAGCGCAGCGAGGAATCTAAGGGGTCAAAAGGAGGCGCCGTGTCGTTAGGATTCCTCATGCCGCTCGGACGGTCGGCTTGGTCCACAGGAATCCCGTTGGAGACCCGTGCATGACCCCTCCAACGGAGCTTGGAAAGCAGGTCCGGTTCCCTCTCCCTGGAAGGGTTAGGGTGAGGGTGCTTTAGAGGCTTGGGCGTGGGAGACCGACTTATTTGAAAGATCGCCATTGACTGAACCCGCCGACCTTCTCGATCTGCACCTCGCCGCCCTGTTCACCCAGGACGAGCAGGGAAACCTCGTCGCCACCAACGACCCCGAACCCGACCAGGTCGCGGCTCCCCGCCTCTACCTCGGTCGAAGCACCGAACGCTGCGTGCTCCGCTTCCGACGCGGCATGGACGAATCAACCCGAGCCGTCCTGCGCAACCTGGCGGCCCCGGACTTGACCTCAAACGATCCCAACCGCGAACCGGTCAATCGCGCGGCAATCGAAGCGCTGCTCGCCGCCGAGCAACCGATCCAGAACATCTACTTCGGCCCGGCATTCAGGTTCCCAGATGTCGAATCAGCTGCGAATACCCTCCGTCATTCCGGTTCAGCCCCCTCCACCTGGAAGGGAGAGGGCTGGGGAGGGGGTCAGGGCGATGGTGATCCGACTTCTGGCGGGCGGAGGGTGGGCCCGGTCCCCTCTCCCTTGGTGGGAGCGGGTAAGGGTAATCCGGGCGCCGGGAGTGGATTGCCGACCACCTACGCAAAGGCCCCCGGAAGCCGCAGGTCGGGCGATATCCCCTCTCCCTTGACGGGAGAGGGCCAGGGTGAGGGTGATCCGGGCAAGGGCAGTGAGCCTCCGGCCAACCACGCAAGAGTCCTCGAAGGCGGAAGTCTTGGGCCGCCCGACCTCATCGAGATCACCCCCTGCACCACCAACCGGCTCAGCCCCGAATTCGCCTGGCTGGCCGACGAGCTGACGGTCCGCGACCCCGTCATGGCCGTGGTCGTCGACGGCATGGCGGTATCGGTCTGCTTCAGCGCCCGCTCGACCTCCGCCGCGTCCGAGGCCGGCGTCGAGACCCTCCCCGGGCACCGCGGCCGCCGCTACGCCGGAGCCGTCACGGCAGCCTGGGCGGACGCGGTGCGACGCCAGGGCCGCATCCCCCTCTACAGCACCTCGTGGCCCAACAAAGCCTCACGCCGCGTCGCCGCCCGCCTGGGCCTCATCCAATACGCCACCGACTTCCACATCACGTAGGCGCTGCAGTCTTCCCTTCCCCCTTCGAGGAGACCCTGGCGTAACCCTCCGTCATTCCCGCGGAGGCGGGAATCCACCCTTCGTTGAACCTGGGCGCGGGCGGGATGCGGACGGTCATCTCCAAGCCCGGCTGAATTCCGCAAGGTCAACGTCGAGGGGCAAGGTGAGGATGGAGGTCAATTCGTCAGGTGCGTCACCCCGCCGTCACTCCGGCGTCCGACGCCCTCCCCCGTGGGGAGTGGGAACCGGACCCGGCGGTGGGCCGCCGTGCTCGACGCGGGCGGGCACAAGGCCCGTCCCTACATGGCCATGTCGCCGCACGCCCTGCCGCTGTGCGGGGTGTGCTGTCACTCGCCGCCCACGGACTTCTCCATGCGATGCACGGCAGTTGATCCCGCCACCAGCCGGACCAGGAAGCCGTCCCAGGTTTTGGTGGTGGTGTAGCCGAGCCGCTGGTAGAGGCGGATGGCGCCTTCGTTTTCGGTGATTACGCCCAGCGACATGGTGTGCTTGCCAATGGTGCGGGCCTTTGCCTCGGCGGCTTGCATCAGGGCGGTGCCGACGCCCAGGCCGCGGAACGACGGATCGACGGCCAGGGCCTCCACGATGAACTCGTCGGGGCCAACGCCCTCGGACAGTAAGAGCAGGTTGCCCAGCATGCGGAACGCCCGCACGGGCGTGAAGCGAAAGAACAAGGCAGTCAGGCTCAGGTGAAAGAACTCCCGGCTGCCCGACCTAAGGGTCAGGATGCCGGCGAAGTGTCCATCCACCGAGGCCGAGAAGCAGCTGGTCGTGTCGACCGAGTCGTGAAAGAGCCGGATCAGGTCGTCCGCGTCGCGGAAGCCCAGGCGAAACTTCTTGGCGAAGGCGTCGAAGGCCACCCGCAGGGCGTCGTCGACGAATTCCGTTTCGATGCCCTCGACGATCGCGACATTTCCCACGGCTGTTGTGTTTGCGCTCGACGGTTCTCGCAGCGTCCGTAGCGTAGGGCACCGGGCTGGGAGGTGATCCGGCCGGTGCACGTTGGGCTTCGCTCGTGCTGGTGGCCCACGCTGCGCGCAGCGTGGGCCACCGGGAAGGCGGTGGGCTGTGGGGCGGAGGTTGCGAACTCTAGATTCCTCGCTGCGCTCGGAATGACAGACTTGGATGGTGGGTCGGGCCGCGCCGGCGGTCCGCCGAGCCGGAATCGGGCGGGCACAAGGCCCGTCCCTACACCGCCCCACCGCCGCGGGAATGACGGGCCAGTCCGGATCCCCTCACCCCAACCCTCTCCCACAGTGGAGAGAGGGGGCCGGATCGGCGGGCGTGGCTGGCCTATGTATACAGCCCCACCAGCCCGTGGCGGGTGGCGTAGCGGTCGAGGCGGTTGAAGATGGCGACGCCGCCGATGCCGGCGACGACGGCGGTGAGGCACAGGATCAAGATCTCGGCCCAGAGGGGGATCAGTGTGGGCGTTCCGAGCAGCGTGTGGCGCATGGCATCCAGGGCGTAGGTGTGGGGCAGGCCGTAGCTCAGCCAGCGAATCTCGGCCGGCAGGACGGCGATCGGAAAGGCCGCGCCCGCGAGCAGGAAGGCGATGCTGTCGAATAGTCGCGGGACCTGCCACTGCCGGACCACCAGTGCCACGCTGCCCCAGGCCAGCCCCATGCCAGCGAATCCGACCAGGCTGAGCAGAATCACGGGAATGCTAAGGAGGCTCGCTGCCGGAAACCCGCCTGCGACCAGCAACACGGCGACCAGGACGGCGACCGCCAATACAAGCATGGTCGCCAGCTCAAACAGCGTCACGCCGGCAATCGGCACCCATCGCGCGACTCGAGTGGTACAGAGGTGCGGCAACACGCCAGTCTCATTCCCCCAGCGCAGATAGCTCTGGGTCCCCGTGGCTGCACTTTGGGCGACATGCAGCGCGAGCCACCCGACGGCGACGAACGCGACGACGTGCTCCCCGCCGCCGCTGGCCGCGAATCCCTCGCTGCCGAACGCCAGCTGCGCCAACAGCAGGGGGATGAGGAGCGTCGCCACGTTGACCAAGAGGGACAGCAAACGGACCTTGGCGCGTCCGATCTCCTGCCATCGGCATAGGAACGATGCCCACACCGCCAGCAGCGCGGGTCGAAATTCGTCCGTCATGGGGCGCCTCAAAACGCCTCCAGCAAGCCGCGGCGGCGTGTGGCGCGGTCGAATCGCGCGAACAGCCACCATCCGACGGCGGCCAGGACGAGGGTCATGCCCAACAACACGGCCGCCGTCAGATACGCCTCCGGGGCGTCGCCGAAGACCAGCGCGGCCCGGAGTCCGCGGGCAATCCAGGTGAGCGGCAGCGCGTGTCCCACCGCCTGCGCCCACTCCGGGAGGACGGTGGTCGGGTACGCGATGCCGGCGAAGACTCCCGACGCAACGGTGAACGTGCCGAACAGGATTCCGGCTTCCCGATACCGCATGACGAATCCGGCCATCAACACGCCAACCGCGATGCTGGCCGTGACGGCAGTGACCAGTACCAACACCAGCGCCGGCGGGACGAGGCTCAATTCGAAGCGAAACAGCAGCCACACGGCCGCGAACATCACGACGGCAAAAGCGATCTGCGCCAGCGCTCGGCCCGCGGCATCCGCGGCCAGGATGAGCGTTCGAGGAGTGAGCGAGGTCCAGGCGATCCCGAGCGTGCCCATGTGTCGCTCGCTGGAGAGCCCGATCGCGACCGATTGCATGGTCGTCGCGATCCAGACCATGACGACGGTGCCAATGGTGGCGAACGCGAGGTAGTTGTCGGTGCCCGCCGCGGCCGCGAAGGTCGCGGCCTGCGCCTCGTCCGGTCCGGCCAGCGCGCGAGCGTTGAGCACTACGGGCAGTGCCGTTGTCAACGCGGCGACCACGCCAATTTGCCAGAACCATCCCTCGCGCCGCTGGATTCGCGAGGCCTTGCCGGCAACCGCTACGAACGCCGCGAGGTGCGCTAGGGCTCGGCGCCAGAGCTCAGACGCGCTCAAACGGATCCTCCAGGCGGGCGCCCGTGAGCTTGATGAAGGCGTCCTCGAGCGTGGCGTCGCGCAGACGGGCGTCCTCGATGGTCACGCCGTCCCGGCGCAGCCGTTCATCGAGATCGTGGGCCGTGCGCCATCCGTCCGCCGCCCGCACCGCCGCCTCGATGGACCCATCGTCCGCCGCGTCGCCCCACCACAGCGCCTGGTCGCCTAGGGCCGTCCGGGCGGCCTGGAGGTCGCCGCTGAGGCGCAGCTCGAGTCGCGGCTCCAGACCAGCTTCGCGGATCAGCTCCCGCGGGGCGCCCTCGGCCACCAGCGCGCCGCGGTGAATGATGCCGACGCGGTCACAAATCTCTTCGGCCTCGTGCATGCTGTGCGTGGTGAGCAAAACGGCTTTGCCCTCGCCGCTCAGCTCGCGAATCAGCCGGCGCGTCCCGCGCGCGGCGGACGGGTCCAGCGCCGCGGTGGGCTCGTCCAGCATGAGCACCGGCGGGTCGTGGAGCAGCGTGCGGGCCAGGTTGAGGCGCTGCTTCATGCCCGTGCTGTAAGTCTCAACCAGCTGATCGGCGCGATCCGCCAGCCCCAGGTGGTCCAGCAGGCGCTTGGTGCGCTCGCGGATGGCCGACCCGGTCATGTACTCCATGCGACCGAATAGCTCGAGGTTCTCGCGTCCGGTCAGCCGCCAGTAGAGCCCGCGCTCGCCGGCGAACATGACGCCGATGCTGCCGCGCACGTCTGAACCGTGACGCACAGTGTCGTAGCCGCAGACGAGCGCGGCGCCGGCGGTGGGCTCCAGCAGGGTGGAGAGCATCTTGACGGTCGTCGTCTTGCCCGCGCCGTTCGGGCCCAGCAGGCCATAGCACTCGCCCGCCGGAATCCGCAGGTTCAGGTCGCATACCGCTACGATCGGTTCGCCGGAAACGTTGGGCGCTCGCCGCCGCACGATCTCCCACGGACGGCTGCGGGGGACGCGCGGCTCGAAGTGCTTGGTGAGTCCCTGCGTTTCGATCAGGTGCGTGGGTTCGCGCTCCATGCTGCTTATAGCCAACCGCGTCTGTGGCTCGGCGTCAATCGAAGTCAGAGGCGCCCGAGCCTAGGATGAAGTGCAACGTCTGGCTGCGCCATCTGTCACCCCGAGCGAAGCGAGGAGTCTCAGATCCACGACTCCGGCCGCGAGGCCGGGCACTCTAGATTCCGCACGTTCGTTCGGAATGACCAGTCAAGTGCGGTGGCGTATGCCCCGCAGCATGGGTGATTCATCCAAGGCCGATCCCACGCTGCACGCAGCGCGGGCCACTGGGCGGACCCTCCTCACCCCCACCCTCTCCCACGGTGGGGAGAGGGAGCCGGACGTGCCCGCGAAGGGCTACCGGTCAACTCCCAGTAGGGATGCCCCTACACGACGGTGGTGGTCAATTGGCCGCGGCGGATCCTGAGGCGGTGATTAGACCGGGAAGCTCGCCCAGCGCGTCGATCGACTCTCCCCGCCACGACTCTTGTTCCGAAAGCTCCGGAGCGGGCCTGCCCGGCGTCGTGATGAGAAGGACTCGCATGCCGACACGCTGTGCACCCGTGAGCTCACCTTGCGCGCCGTCACCCACGTACATGCAGTCCGTTGGATCAACTCTCAGGCGCTCGCACGCGCGCAAGTAGATGGCCGGATCGGGCTTGGTCAGCCCCTCCGCGCAGGAAAATAGCGGCACGTCGATCGCGTCGGCGTAGGGCATTGCGGGCCATAGGAGCGGGACCTCTGGAATGCAGTTGCTGACGAGGGCTGTCCGGAGGCCCAGCGCGCGCAGCCGAGCCAGCGTGGTCAGCGCGTCTGGTCGCGGTTGCAAGACGCGCCGCGTGCAATCGACGCGAATTCGTGACGCCTCGTCAATGGCCGCGGCACTGGCTCGCACTCCGATTGCTTCACAGACGCCTCGCACGCACGCCTGGACGGTCGGAAATGTGCCGTCATATCGCTCCTGCCAAAGGTCGGACCATGATTGCGAGAAGGCGTGGGGTTCCGCGCCGACGGCACGGGCCATCTCGATGCTCGCCGCCCTAAACGCTGCGTCGTCGACCGGCGGCGTCAGCGTATTGAAGAGATCGAAGACCACCGCCCGCACCGATGCACCGCCGTTCCACCCTCGGCGACGGTCGGCCATGTCGTCCTCCCGTCCTTCGAGGACGCTGCGCGGCGTCAATCGGCAGCGGCGATTCCCGCTCGAATGATGAGCTCGGGAAGCTCGCCGAGCGCGTCGATCGCTTCGCCCGGCCACGAGGTTCGCTCCGAATCATAGGCAGCGGAAGTCGCGGGCGTCCGGATAAGAATCGCGCGCATGCCGACGCGCTCGGCGCCGCTGAGTTCGCCATTGCCGCCATCGCCCACGTAGACGCAGGCCCCCGGGGCCACCGCGAGTCGCTCACATGCCCGCAGGTAGAGAGCGGGATCGGGCTTGATCAGCCCCTCCGCACAGGAGAACAGGGGCTCCTCGATCCACTGGGCGAACGGCGTCGCCGACCAGAGGGCCGGGACTGGGGGCGAGCAGTCACTGATCAGCGCGGTGCGGAGGTCCAATGAGCGCAGCCGAACCAGCGTGGCGACCGCGTCGGCCCGCGGCCGAAGGGTGCGCCGCGCGAACTCGGCGCGGATTTGCGATGCCCGGCGTATTCCCTCGGTATCAATGTGTAAGCCAATCACGGTGCATACGCTCCGAACATCGGCTTCGGCCGTTGGATATGCGCGGCTGAATCGCTCCCGCCACGTGTCGGACCAGGCTTGTGCGAAAGCATCGGGCTCCGCGCCGACGGCGCAGGCCATCTCCGTCAGCGAGGCGCGGAACATCGACCGATCGACCGGCAGGGTGAGGGTGTTGAACAGATCGAAGACCACCGCCGCCACCGGCGTGTCGCCGCTTGATCCGCGGCGCTGGTCAGTCGTGTCGCGCTCCCGGCCGCTGCGTGCGCAACGGGATCTCCTTGAGAAACATCGTCACCACGAAGGCAATGGCCAGCGCCGCGGTCACCAGCAGGAACACGTCGCCAATGGCCGTTGTCAGCGTCTCGCGCAGCGTGGCGAGAAGTTGATCCAGCATTTTGGCGCCCTGCGGCCCACGGCCCGCGAACCCGGCCTGCAGCTGATCCAGCGCCTCCGGATTCACCAGCGCTTGCGGGTTGTTGGACATCTCCGCGAGTTGGCCCTCGGGCAGCGCCTGCCGGATCGGCGGTGGCAGCGCGTCGTAGAGTCCGGTGGCGAACCGGTTGGCCATGTATGAGCCGAGCACCGCCAGGCCCAAGGCGCCGCCCACGGAGCGATAGAACTGGGTCGCCGAAGTCGCGGCGCCGAGCAGATTGGGCGGAACCGCGTTCTGCACCGCAATGGTGAAGCTCGGAAATGTGATTCCGAGACCGATGCCCGTGATGACGACGCCGGCGACCGCCTGGCCGAACGACGTTTCGGCGGTCATTCGCGACATCAACGCCACCCCGACCCCCATGACGACGATGCCGATCAGGCCTTGGATGCGGTAGTGCCCGCCCAGGCGCGACAGGGTCTGCCCGGCCAGCCCCGCCGCCACCACCATGCCCAGCATCATTGGCGTGAGGAACGAGCCGCTGCTGGTCGCTGACGCTCCGAGCACGCCTTGGAAGAACAGCGGAATGAAGATGATGGACCCGAACATGCCGAATCCGGTGAGGAAGACGGCGACGAGCGACACGCTCACCGTGCGGTTGGAGTAGATGCTCAGCGGCATGATGGGGTCGCTGGCCCGCCGTTCCACCGCCACGAAGACCAGGATCATGACGGCGGCGAAGGCGAGGATGCCAATGATCTGGGGCGAGAGCCACTCGTACTGAATGCCGCCCAGCGACAAGCCGATGAGCAGCGGCACCACGATCAGCGCGAGCAGCGCCATGCCCGCGTAGTCCAGGCGGTGAATCCGTCCCACGGGCCTGATGTTGGGGAAGAAGCGAATAAACAGGGCGACCACCGGCAGGCCCACGGGCAGGTTGACGTAGAAGACCCAGTTCCAGGACAGGCTGTCGGTGATGAATCCGCCGAGGGTGGGGCCAATCACCGATGAGAGGCCGTACACCCCGGCCACCACGCCTTGGTATTTGCCGCGCTCCGCGGGGGAGAACAGATCGCCGATGGTGGTCAAGGACATGGCCATGATGCCGCCGCCGCCGATGCCCTGAATCGCGCGGAAGGCGATGAGCTGGTCCATGGACTGGCTCAGGCCGGCGAGGATCGATCCAACAAGGAAAACGCAGATGCCGCCGAGGAAGAAGGCCTTGCGCCCGTAGAGGTCCGACAGCCGCCCGGCGATGGGCACCACCGTGGTGGACGCGACCAGATAGGCCGTGGTGACCCAGGTGAACCGGTCGAACCCGCCCAGGTCGGCGACGATGCGCGGCATGGCCGTGCTCACGATCGTCTGGTCCAGCGAGGCCAGGAACATGGCGAGCATGAGCCCGCCCATGGTCAAGACGATGTGCCGGCGTGGGAGCGGTTCGGCGTCCGCCGGGTGGGCGGAGTCCGGGGCGCTGCTCGTCATCGAGGCTCGATTTCCCGAAGCATGTCCTCAACATCGGCGGTCGGGAACTCGTGGCGGGACGCCCTGGCGATGGCGCGCAGCTTGGCATCGACCGTCCATTGACGACTGCCGCTCGCCCGACGCAAGGCCCGGCGGACCCACTCCGCAATGGTCACTCGTTTCCGTCGGGCAATGCCCGGCAGTGCTCGAATCGTGTATTCGTGCAGGATCAGGCGGAGTCGGCGGCGCATGCGCACAGGCTAGGTGACTGAAGTCGCGCAAGTCGATTCGAGTTTTGACCGAAAAACGACCATCGAAACCGGGCAGTCGCTGCCGTTGCCTTCGCCTTCACTCCGTGACTGGTCGATAACCTGCGAGCATGGCACTCCGTCTGCGCTCGCTGCCCTAGAATGCGCGGCCTGCCAGGTGCAGGCTCCGGTGAGTGCGAGCAAATGCGAGCATGGTGGCGGCGGGCGGCTCTCGCGGGCCTCGTGGTCCTTGCCGTGGGCGCCACGTACGGTGCCGTGGAGTCCAAGCCTGCCGTTTCGCCGCCTGCGGCGCGTGCGGTCGTCGAGCCGAGCCCGGCGCCGGTCTCGGCCCCAGAGGCAACCGGCGGCGCGACGCCGCAAGCCACGCCCACGCCCACTGCGACGCCGTCGCCCACTCCGCCCTCCAGCCAAACGGCGCTCTTCCTGGGTCTGCAGCCCGGCGTTGGCACGCGGGACGATGCCTTCGGTCAGTTCCTCCAAACCAGTTGGCGCACCGTCTTCGAAGCGTTAACGACGGCTGAGCAAACGTGCATTCGGGGCGAACTGGGAGTCACGCAGTTGGCGTCGGCCCTCCGCGGAGTATTGCTTCAATTCATCTCCCCGCTGGCGCCCTGGCACGCGGACTTCTTTCGCTGTCTCGAGCCGGAGACAGCCCTGCGCGTGTTCATCTTTTGGTGGGGCGAGGGCTGGCACGACGTCAGCGAAAACAGCCTCAGCTGCGCCCGGGAGTTTCTGGGCCCAACGGATATTGCGGACTTCTTGGCTGGAGAGCTTCCGGACGCCACTTCCGAAAGCGCCGAAGTCTCGCGGCGCGTCTATCGCGGTCTCCTCGCCTGCAACATTCAGCCGCTGCGTGGCTCGTTGGTCAATTCGATCTCGGGAAACAGCGAGGAAGAGGGCTTGTGCTTCCACACCAAGGTTAGTGAGGCGGTGATCGCGTCACTCCTGGGACGGGCGACCGCGGCTGACGCTCCCCCGTGGCAGGAGCAGATGTTGAGCTGTTTGACGGACTCAACGGTCGGCAGCTTGCTATTCGACCTGCTTCCCACCGCGTCCGGCGGGGTCTTCAGAGACGAAGAAGATTGCGTTCGCCGGGAGTTCACCGAGGCCCAGATCGCGAGCGGGATGCCGTCGAGGACGAGTTCGGATCATGCCGCGGCCCGCCAAGCCTTGGTCGATCGGCTGCGGACCTGCATTCCCGATCTGGAGCTCGCGGGCGAAGACGCGCACCCCGTGGAGCGCCGGCTTGGAATGTGGGGCGACTCGGATAGCTCGTGCATCAACATTGAGATCGGAGAAGCGTTTCTAGGGTTGGTGCTCGGCAAGCCCTATCGGCCAAATCCCGAATTGGTGATGAAGGCGCAGGGCTGCCTGCATCCCAGGCTAGGGGCGGCAGCGTTTCTGGCATTGCTATCGCGGGAAATCGACGGGCTGACCGGCGACCACCAATCCTGTGTGCGGTCGCATCTCGCCGATTCGCGATTTGGAATCTTCCTGCTCCCCGACGCGAGCCCCGGGAGCGCCCCCGCATTCCAGGAATTCGTTGCCGGCCATCGCGCCTGCCTGTCGGATGTGATTTCGTCAGACGGTGACGGCATTGGACGAGCGAATCGCAGTCCCGCTCCGCTTTGGCAGTCTTCGACCGGCGGTTCCGTCGTTCCGGCTCCGACCGTCAGCGGCGGCGTGCTCTACGCCGGATCGGATGACGCCCACGTTTACGCTCTCGACACGGGCACCGGCGAGCTGCGGTGGAGCTTTGCCACCGGCGGCGCCGTCAGATCCTCGCCGACGGTAGCCGACGGAGTCGTCTACGCGGGATCCGACGACGCCCACCTTTACGCGCTGGACGCCGGCACCGGCGAGTTGCGGTGGAAGTTCGACACCGGAGATCCGGTGAAATCTCGACCCACCGTCAGCGGTGGAATGGTCTTTCTCAGTGCGCGAGATCAGGGGGTGCACAAGCTGCATGCCGTCAATGCGGCATCGGGCGAGCGAGTCTGGGTCGCAGCGATTCCAATTGCGTTCGATCCCGGAATCGCGCCAACCGTTTCGGGGTCTCGGGTGTTCGTGGCCAGCGTTGACGGCGACCTTTACGCGCTGCATGCGTCGACCGGCGAAGTCGCCTGGACGTTTGACACGCCATCGCCCCCAGCAGCCCAACCGGTTACCGCCGGGGGAAGGGTCTTCCTCATGACGGCCGGCGATGTCTACGCCGTCGATGAGGACGACGGTCGGATGATCTGGAGCGACTATTTCTGGTCGGTCGACTACGAACGTCAACCACTTCCGCCGCTCGTCGTCGAAGACGTCGTCTATGTGTCAAGCGGCCGGCAACTCTTTGGCCGCGATGCCGCCACCGGCCAGACGGTCATGGTGTTGGGGGCGGACGGCTTCATCGACACGCTGCCCGCGCTTCATGAGGGGCTCGTGTTCATCGGTTCCGATGGAGGCCAGCTCTATGCGAGGGATCCGCTGGGGGAGGGCGTCGTCTCCGATCAACTGATCTGGGGGGTCGACATCGGCCCTCGGACGCTACGCCATCCCGTGGTTGCCAATGGCATCCTCTACGCCCAATCCAACGATGGACGGCTCGAGGCCTTCAACGCCGCCAATGGGCAGCTGATCTGGTCACTTGATCTGGGCGAGCGAAGGGGTCGGCGATCCTTCACCGTCGTTGAGAACACGGTATATGTCGGATCTGCCGACGGCAGCGTCTATGCCCTGAAAACCGAGACGCCCGAAGTCGTGGAAGTGACGCCCACGCCGGTTCCCGCGGAGACACCGACACCGCGGGAATCCGTCGTTGTCACGGAAATCCAGTCGGTCCCTATTCAGACCTCTTCGATGACCTCCAACGACGAACGGGCCGAAATCAGCGTCGGCGGTGGCGACTCTGGTCTCACGCTTCGTGCGCGATGGGAATTGCCCGACAACTCGTTGATCTGGGGCCCGAAAGACTCGAATAGTATCTATTTCATTGTCGGCTCACGCGTATATCGAATTGGGACCGACGGTTCGTCGGTCGAGTTCGTGGTGGATGCCGCCACGGAGATGCGCCGGTTGGCCGGTCGGGAGTATCAACACTGGGCCTTTCATGCGGTAGAAATGTCCCGGGATGGCGCGAGCCTCGTCTATTCGACATTCGAGCATCTCGACCGAGCGAGGCGAGGCGATTTGCCCGGCGCGTTCGCCTACGAGATCGGCTCGTTGCAACTCGACGGCTCAGGGCGGCGACAGCTCACGACGAACCAAGACTACGACGACTATCCGGCATGGTCGCCTGACGGCTCGCAGGTGGCGTTTGTCCAGTGGGACTACGACTCGGGATACGGAGTCGCCGTCGTCGATGTGGCTAGCGGTCAGGAGACGGTGGTTGCCTCGGGTCCGCTGCTGCCGCGCGAGGCAATTCGCCGACAGACGCCGGTGTGGTCACCGGACGGCGGGCACATCGCCTTCGTGGGCTACGACCGGACCGAGGTGCGAGGACCGGCGATCTACGCGGTCGGCAGTGACGGATCGAATCTCCGGTTGCTCACGGTGGCCAATAGCCGTCCGGCGTGGACACCGGACGGGAAGCGACTGGCATTCGCCAAACCTGATGGCGACGAGTTGGCGCTCTTCACAATCGCCGCCGACGGCTCGGACCTCCAGCGGGTAACCAAGATCGAGCTGTCCAGCGGCCGAGCATCCTACGGCAACGTCAACGTGGAACGGGATGAACCAGGTTCGTCCGGATACGCGACGAGCGGCGGCGGCATCTCGACGGACTATGAGGCCATGGATCCGAAGGACATTTGGGTGGACACCCTGACTTGGTCGCCCGACGGGTCGATGATCATGTACGGCTGCGGTGCGCTCATATGCGTCGCCAAAGCCGACGGAACGCAGATCGGAACGTCCCCCCTTGGACTGAGAAGGGGCATGACAGGCGCCTGGTCGCCCGATGGGACTCGCATCGCCATCGGACGACTCGAACTCAGGCGGCCGGCGTGGGACGACGGCGTTGCCCTCTACACCATGGCGCCCGACGGGTCCGACCTGGAGCTCCTGGTGCGCCACGACTCGGAAGGCGATCTCCACCGGCTGGGCGTCCGTCCGACAGTTGACCAGGTGTCCACCGCCGGCTGCGCAGACGGTACTGCTGTCGCCAATCCGGCCGACAACCCAGGATTGGTGCGCGACTGCGAGACGTTGCTCAGCATCCGGGACGTGCTTGCCGCGTCCCCACCCTTGGACTGGGCGGACGACCGTCCGATCACGAGCTGGGAGGGTGTGGCGATTGGCGGCACTCCGCCGCGCGTGCGAGGTCTAGACGTAAGGCATCGCGGGCTCTCGGGCGTGTTTCCAATCGAGTTGACGGCGCTCACGCAGCTGAGGGAGCTGGACCTCAGCTGGAACAAGCTGAGCGGAACAATTCCACCGGAAATCGGCGCCCTGACCAGCCTCACGCTTCTCGATCTCTTTGCCAACAATCTCACCGGGGTCATCCCAAAGGAAATCGGCAATCTCAGCAACCTCACCTTCCTCAAGCTGGACTCCATGTATCTCCAGGGAACCATTCCTGTAGAACTTGGCCAACTGACCCAGCTGGGGTTGCTCAACCTCGAAAACAATCATTTGACGGGACCCATTCCCCTGGAGCTCACCCAACTTCCGAATCTTCGGTATCTCTCACTGGGAACCAACCGGTTGACGGGACCAATCCCGCCCGAACTCGGAAACCTGAGAAGCCTCACGGGCCTTAACCTCGAGTGGAATCGGCTGTCGGGTGGAATACCCGCGGAGCTTGGTCAGATCAGCGGCCTTGACAGGCTCCGACTCAGCGGCAACCAGCTGACCGGCGCGATTCCTTCGGAGCTCGGCGCGCTCAGCCTGATGCGTGACCTATTTCTGGCGTACAACCAGTTGTCGGGACCGATTCCCGAGACGTTTGGACAGTTTCGGCATCTTTGGTATCTGCATCTCAATGACAATCAATTGACCGGTCCGATTCCGAGCTCGCTCGGTAATTTGAGTGAGATGTCCGAGTTGTATCTCTACAACAATCAGTTGGAAGGACCGATTCCACCAGAGATCGGTCGGCTCAAGAATCTTCTGTACTTCGTTGCCCACAACAATCGACTGACGGGGCCGATTCCCGCGGAACTCAGCGGGCTCGAGTCACTCTGGACTCTGAGTCTAAGCGACAATCTCATTGACGGACCCATTCCACCGGAGCTTGGACAGATGCCGAGTCTCAGGAGTCTGGCTCTCGGCAATAACCGGCTTTCAGGTTCCATTCCGCCGGAGCTCGCGCAACTCCCGAACGGATACCGTATTAATCTCCAAGACAACCAGCTCACGGGAACAATCCCGGCTGAGCTTGGTCAGATGTCCATGCTTGAATGGCTCTATCTTGGAGGTAATCAGCTCACTGGAGAAATCCCTGCCGAGATCGGAAATCTTTTTGTGCTTTGGGAATTGGACTTGTCTGGGAATCAACTTACTGGATCGATTCCTTTTGAGCTTGGAGAAATGGGGAGATTGAATATGATCGATCTCTCAGACAATCTGCTGACTGGAACGATTCCTATCAGTCTGTTTGGGGTGCTCATGGACCATGTGGATTTGTCAAATAATCAGTTGACTGGTCCGATACCGCCGGAGGTGGGCGAAAATTTCGGACTCAGGCGGCTCGATCTGTCCAACAATGAGCTGACGGGACCAATTCCGGTCAGCCTCGGTGGCGTGTCCTATCTGCAGGCGCTCTTGCTCCACGGAAACAACCTAACGGGCGAGGTCCCCCAGGAATTCGCGGGGCTTTTCCGGCTTGAGGAAATCAATCTGGCCGGGAATCAACTGTCGGGCTGCATCCCGCCGGCGTTGCGGTTCGCGGTGATCCATGAGTTCGAGCGCCTTGGGCTGGCCTACTGCGAGAACTAGCGGCTCGCGGGTCATGCGAGCGCGATGGCTGCGGACGGCTTGGGCGGGACTCATGCTGCTTGCCCTGGCTGTACCGACCACGGAGGTGTGAGACGCGGCTGACGGGAATTCCGACGGATCCCCGACACCGGGCTCGCGAGTGGTTCAGGGTCGAGTTCGGCGCCGTTCACCCATGACGCCGGCGTACTCGGTCACCGGCGCCGGCCCGGCAGCTGCGGCAGCGCGATGTCTCCCAGAACTTTCGCTCGCACGCGACGCGAGTTGCCGGGCAGGTACGCCAGCGGCAGATCCTCGACCTCCACGACCTCCAGCGTGTCGGGATCGGCGCCCGCCGCGATGGCGTCCGTTCGGGCGGCCGTGGTCGCCGCTGCGATGGCCTCGTCGCGCGGCACGTCGCGATAAACCCGGTCGGATTCGCCACTGACTTGGGCCATCGCGGCCCCCACGGCATTGGCAACCGCGGCATGCGGCACCCGCACCGTCTCGCCCGCGCCGGCGAGTCCGTCCGGCACCAGGAACGCCGCGCCGCCGACGGCAATCACCGGCCGCCGCTCCGCGTCGGGCTTCATGCGATCGATGGCGTCCTCGAGCGTGGCGCGAACCATCGCCATCGCGTCGCCGACCAAACCGTCCGGCAGGTCGGCCACGCGACGCGGATCGCCCAGCGACGCTGCTCCGGCGGCAACCGCCACATCGGTGACTGTGGTGACGTTCCCGCCGAACACGCGGCCAAGCTCGGTCAGCCGAAAGCCCACGCTCTCCGGTCCGATGGCCAGTGGCGCTGCCGTAACCCTCGACCCGCCGCCGAGCGGCAGCGACAGCAGATCCGGCATCTGGAACAGCGTGCGCACGCCGCCGATCTCGACTACGCGGTTGGCCTGGCGGGGGAGACCGTGCCGGAGATAGCCGACATCAGTCGTCGTGCCGCCCACGTCGATGACCAACGCGTTGGCCATGCCCGACAGGAATGCCGCGCCTCGCATGCTGTTGGTGGGGCCGCACGCCACGCCCAGGATTGGCAGCTCCGCCGCCTGCTCCATTCGCGCGATGGTCCCGTCGTTCTGCGTCAGATAGACGGGCGCGTCGATCCCGACCCTCCGGAGACCGTCGGCAAACGCGGCGGTCGTGGTGCGTGCCAGGTCGACCAGGCTGGCGTTGAGGATGGTCACGTTTTCGCGCGGCAGCAGGCCGATGCGCCCCAGGCGATGCGACAGCGTGACTCTGGCCTCGGGACACGCATTGCGCACGATCCGGCCGGCGCGCTGTTCCAGCGTCGCGTCGAGCGGCGAGAAGACGGACGTGATCGCCACGGCGCGGATTCCGGCGTCGCGAATCTCGCGTGCCGCCGACTCCACCGCGGCTGCGTCGAACGGCACGATCGGGCGCCCGTCGTATTCGTGGCCGCCCCGCACCATGAAATGCCGCGCGCGGACGGCCGCGGCAAGTTCGCGCGGCCAGTCGGCGAAGGGCTCCAGAAAGGCGGTCGCCGGCAGGCCGATGCGGATTGCGGCGGTTGGCGTGAGCCCGCGCCGCTCCACGATGGCGTTGGTGAAGTGCGTCGTGCCCAGCATGACGGCGTCGACGCTTCTTGCGTCCGGCCCGGCCATCGCCAGCAGTGCATCGAGCGCCGCCGCTATGCCCGAACTCACATCGGCCGTAGTCGCCGTCTTGACATAATGAAGCACCTCGCGCTCATGCAGCAATACGGCGTCGGTGCTGGTCCCGCCAACGTCGATGCCGATGACTCTCACCGGGTCACCGCGTGAAGAGCGGGTGGAAGTCGAGATCGTGGCCGAACGCCCGTGGCCCCGTGAGCTCGAGCCCGCGCGCAGTAAGCAGCATCTCCGGCGCGGGCAATGCGACGACCGCGACCCGCTGCCCAAACCTGACCACCTCCGTCCCGACGGCTTCGCCGGAATCCTGGTCCAGCACGCAGATCAGATCGGGTGTGGTCGCGCAAGGTTTCTCGTCCAGCCAGGCGACCGTGAACTCGTTCTGAAACGCGATGCGCATGGTGGCGCCGGCGTCGCCACCAAGACCCGCGACGTCGAGCCGTCCGCGCAGGTAGCCGCCGGTGGTCTGCCGCTCCACGTCCGTCACCTTGCCGCGCAGCAGCTCCACGCCGCCCTCTTGATGCAGCAGAGCGGCCACCGGATCGCGATGCTCCGCATGGGCGCGCCGGATGGTCCGGCCGATCCGCAGCGCCTTGCCGACCGTGTAGAGATGGGAGCCGGTCTTCACCTCGCGTCCCGTCCGCGGCGGGTTGCAGGTGGCGGCTACGGCGCCCAACTCGGTGCAGGCGCGGCGGCGCAGGCGCTCGAGCCACTTCCAGTCCACCGCCTCCGAGATGATCACCGTGTTCGGCCGGATGTCGGCCATCACCAGCGGATGGCAGGTGAAGTCCATGACCGCGAAGCTCGTCATTTGCGCTTCGGGGAAGGCCCGGCCCATGGCGTCGGCGTCCACCACCGGCAAACCCAGCATGGCCGCCGCCAGCAGCGGTTGAAACGCGTTCCCGCCGCCAATCTCCCAGGGCATCACGGCCGTGAACTGGATGCCGGCGTAGGCTTCCATCTCGCGGATCGCCCGGGTCACCGTCGCCGGATCGGTCAGCCGCTCCTCCGCCGGCAGCGGCGACCCCATCTGATTGACCGCAGCGACATGGGCGTCGTCCGGCAGGTCCATCGGGTCGATGACATCGACCACGCGGCCCTGCGCATAGAGATTCTTCAGGCAGAGGTACCCGTAGGTGGGATCGCCGCCGCCGCCGGTCCCGAGAATCCAGGCGCCGACGCGCAGGTCGTCGATGTCGGACTCGGTCAGGGTCGTCCGCGCGACGCCCTTGAGGTCGTGGGGAACCGGGCCGCTGCTCACAATGCACCGGATCGTACTGCGGACGCCCGCTCATGACCCGAGCGCGGGTTCCCCAACCGGCCCTCCAGCCGAGGCCGCAGGTCGGCTCATCAGAAGTGGCTGAACGTTCTGGGCCACGTGGCTGGTTACGGCACGCGCCGTGGGCCATACTCACGCATCAGCGTGAGGGCATCACCCACACAAGGACCGGATCACATGCCAGCGTCCGCCCCAACCGTCCCCCAGGCCGCCCGCCTCACCGAGAGCCAGATCGCCCAGTTCAAGCGCACCGGCTACCTCGTGCTCCCGGGCGCCGTCGACGCCGATCTCTGCCGCCAGGCCCGCGATCAAATGTGGGAGACCATCGCCGAGAGCCGGCCCAGCATGAAACGCGACGACCCCTCCACCTGGGTCCCGTTCACCGACGAGGAGAAAGAAAGCTACGCTCGGCCCGAGGTCGGTGGGGATCCCTATTTTTCCGGCGGCGGCCACCGCATGATCATTCGCAACGGCGCGGAGGATCTGTTGCTCGACATCGGCGCCCGCGCGGTGTGGGACATCGCCGAGCAGCTGCTGGGCAAGGGCGAGGTGGTTTTCCCCGGCGGGGTCGACGATGCCGGCTGCACCACCGGTCCCTGCTTCATGACCCAGAAGATCGCCGAGGGCATGGAAGTCCACATGGGCCCCCGGCGCGAGGAGTGGACCGGCAAGGGCTCGGGCGAAACGGAATACCTGCGCCTGCCCAGCACCGGCCCCCACTGGATGACCGCGCAGGGCACGCGCGGCATGTACTGCACCCTGCCGAACAGTCCGGTCTCGACCGCGCCCGACTGGCGCGGGGCTCACGCCGGCGAGGGCCTCTACAACACGCGTCAGCTGCTGCAAACCGCGGTCTACTTCGACGACGTGCCGCCGGGCGCGGGCGGGCTGATGCTCTTTCCGGGCAGCCACCACCGCATCTGGGACTACTGGGAGACCACGAACCACGGGGCGACGGCCGTTGCCAACGGCGAGGACGCGCCCAGGTTCGTGGGCTACACCGATCCCCCGATCGGCGCCATCAAGGACGACACGGAACCCGTGATGACCGCCGGACCCGCCGGGTCGGTGGTCCTCTGGCACACGATCATGCTGCACCTGGCCGGGTGGAACGAACACCCCGACATCATTCGCCAGGCCACGCTCTACGGCTTCCACAAGAAGCCCGACACCTGGCCCGACGATCGCCTGGCCGCCGGCCCCAAGGGCAGCATCTGGACCGACTGGTCGGAGGAAGTTCGCGCGGTGGAGGTGTAGGCGCGGTCTCAGTCAGTCGATGGGACTGTTCCAATCCGTTCGCCCTGAGCTTGTCGAAGGGCCGAGCGGATTGGACCGTAAGGATCGACGCTGATCGCGTGAGATAGAGGCGGGCCGACCGATCGAGATCAGCGGTATCCACGACATGGGCGGCGTGCTGGGCTACGGATGCGTCGAGCCCGAGGCGGATGAGCCGGTCTTCCACAGCGGGTGGGAGGGGCGGGTGTTCGGGCTGGTAATCGCGGTCAAGGACGGCCTCTCGCGCCCGAGACTGGAGAGCCTCGACCCGGGTGAATACCCCTCCGGCTACTACGAGCGGTGGATGCTCGCCTTGGAGCGCGGGCTCATGGCGCGGGGCGCACTCAGCGCCGAGGAGTTGGACGCAACGACCGACTACTTTCGCAGCAATCCGGCAGCGGGCCCGACGCGGCGCGTCGACCCGGAGCTGACGGAGCGTGTCCGCCGGGACATGAATCGGCAGCGGGACGTTCGCAAGACGCCGTCACTGGTGACCGGCCGCGCCGTGGGCCATACTCACGCATCAGCGTGAGGGCAGCACCCACACAAGGACCGGATCCCATGCCAGCGCCCGCCCCAACCGTTCCCCAGGCCGCCCGCCTCACCGAGAGCCAGATCGCCCAGTTCAAGCGCACCGGCTACCTCGTGCTTCCGGGCGTCGTCGACGCCGATCTCTGCCGCCAGGCCCGCGATCAAATGTGGGAAACCATCGCCGAGAGCCGGCCCAGCATGAAACGCGACGACCCCGCCACCTGGGTCCCGTTCACCGACGAGGAGAACGCCAGCTATACCCGCGAAGTGACGGGCGGCGACCCCTACTTCGGCGGTAGGGGGCACCGGTTCTACATCCGCAACGGGGCCGAGGACCTGCTGCTGGACATCGGCGCCCGCGTGGTGTGGGACGTCGCCGAGCAGCTGTTGGGCGAGGGCGAGGTGGTCTACCCCGCGGGCCTGGACGCCACCGGCCACACCACGGGGCCGTGCTACTTGACCGAAGGCGCAGTAAAGGGCATGGAGTCTCACCTGGGCGACAAGACGAGGGAATGGACCGGTCCGCCGACCAATAGGACCGGACCGCTGCGGCTGCCGACGACCGGTCCCCACTGGGTGACGGGCCAGGGCACCCGCGGCATGTACTGCACGCTGCCGAACAGCCCGGTCTCGACTCCGCCCGACTGGCGCGGGGCCCACGCGGGCGAGGGGCTCTACAACAGGCGCCAGCTGCTGCAGACGGCGGTCTACTTCGACGACGTGCCGCCGGGCGCGGGCGGGCTGATGCTCTTTCCCGGGAGCCACCACCGCATCTGGGACTACTGGGAGACCACGAACCACGGGGCGACGGCCATTGCCAACGGCGAGGACGCGCCCAGGTTCGTGGGCTACACCGATCCCCCGATCGGCGCCATCAAGGACGACACGGAACCCGTGATGACCGCCGGACCCGCCGGGTCGGTGGTCCTCTGGCACACGATCATGCTGCACCTGGCCGGGTGGAACGAACACCCCGACATCATTCGCCAGGCCACGCTCTACGGCTTCCACAAGAAGCCCGACACCTGGCCCGACGATCGCCTGGCCGCCGGCCCCAAGGGCAGCATCTGGACCGACTGGTCGGAGGAAGTTCGCGCGGTGGAGGTGTAGGCGCGGTCTCAGTCAGTCGATGGGACTGTTCCAATCCGTTCGCCCTGAGCTTGTCGAAGGGGCGAGCGGATTGGACCCTAGGGATCGACGCTGATCGCGTGAGATAGAAGCGGGGCCGACCCATCGAGATCAGCGGCATACACGACATGGGCGGCGCGCCGGGCTACGGGCGCGTCGAACCTGAACTGGACGAGCCGGTCTTCCACAGCGAATGGGAGGGCCGGGTGTTCGGGCTGGTAATCGCGGTCAAGGACGGCCTTTCGCGCCCGAGGCTGGAGAGTCTCGACCCGGACGAGTACCTCTCCGGCTACTACGAGCGGTGGATGCTCGCCTTAGAGCGCGGGCTCATGGCGCGGGGCGCGCTCAGCGCCGAGGAGTTGGACGCAAAGAGCGACTACTTTCGCCGGAACCCGGGAGCGAGCCCGACGCGGCGCGTCGACCCGGAGCTGACGGAACGTGTTCGCCAGGGCATGTATCGGCAGCGGGACGTTCGCAGGACGCCCGCACGGGCGCCGGCCTTCGACGTGGGGGATCGCGTGCGAGCCCGCCGAATCCGGCACGGCGGGCACACCCGCTTGCCCGGATATGCGCAGGGAAAGCGCGGCGTCATTCACGCCGTCTATGCCGCCTACGACCTGCCCGACGACAGCCGAGAGAACGACTCCGCTCCGGCACAGCAGCTCTACAGCGTCAGGTTCGAGGGAACCGAGCTCTGGGGAGCGTCGACGGAGCCGGGCACGGCCGTCCACGTCGACATGTGGGAGGGCTACCTGGAGCCACTGGGCTCGGGCGTCGCTGAAGGTACGGACGCATGAGCGGCGACCACGACGTCGATCACCACGCCGAGGCTGAATCGTACGCCGCGCTCCGCGCCAGGGCGCTGGAGTCGCTGCTGGTCGAAAAGGGCCTGGTGACCACGGACGCCATCGACGAGATCGTGCGGACGTACGAGCAGGACATCGGCCCGCTGAACGGCGCCAAGGTGGTGGCTCGGGCGTGGGTCGATCCCGACTACAAGCGACGCTTGCTAACGAACGGCACCGAGGCAATCGCCGAGCTCGGCTTTGGCGGCGCCGAGGGAGCCGAGATCGTGGTGCTGGAGAGCACGCCTGCGGTGCACAACGTCGTCGTGTGCACGCTCTGCTCATGCTACCCCTGGCCGGTGCTCGGCCTGCCGCCCAGCTGGTACAAGGACGCCGCCTACCGATCCCGCGTAGTCCGCGAGCCTCGCGCGGTGCTCCGTGAATTCGGCCTCACCGTTGACGAGTCGAAGGAGATCCGGGTGTGGGACAGCACCGCGTCGCTGCGCTACATGGTGCTGCCGGAGCGGCCCCACGGCACCGCCGACTTGCCGGAGGAAGAGCTGGCTGAGCTCGTGACGCGCGACTCGATGATCGGCGTGGCACTGGCGCGGTCGAGGTCCGAGGTCGCATAGATGCCTGGCTCCATTCGCCGCAGCCCATACGGCGACGTGCAGCTTGGCGCGAGAGGATCTTTCGAACACGATGATCTACAGACACCCTTGATCGGATAAGTAACGACGTCGTAGTCGGCGGCGGCAAAAAGGGCTAATGCTGATCCCCGCGTATACTGGCCGTGTGCACACAGCCGGTGGGGTGGACTGAAATGCAGGCAAACAGCCAGGGACCCGTCGACGAGAGAGTTCCGAGCACGCTCGCCAACCACAATTCATTCACACTGCTGGGAGATCTGACCAGATCGGTCAATGGGTCGTTTGGGACGATTCTGGCCGACCCGCCTTGGAGGTTCAATAATCGAACCGGGCGAGTGGCCCCTGAGTACAGACGGCTACCGAGGTACGCGTCTCTATCAATCTCGGAAATCAAATCCCTCCCGGTCGCAGATCTTGCTCTCGAGAGAAGCCATCTGTACCTGTGGGTTCCAAATGCGCTCATCCAAGAGGGTCTTGCAGTGATGAAGCACTGGGGATTCGAGTACAAGACGAATCTCGTCTGGTATAAGATTCGCAAAGACGGTGGCCCAGACGGTCGCGGGGTTGGATTCTACTTTCGAAATGTCACCGAGCTCGTTCTGTTCGGCGTCCGGGGGTCTATTCGTACCTTTCAACCCGGACGGAGACAGGTAAACATAATGTCCACTCGGAAACGTGAGCACTCACGAAAACCGGACGAATTGTACGACGTTATTGAGCAGTGTAGTCCTGGACCTTATCTTGAGCTTTTTGCGCGGCACGATCGGTCAGGCTGGTCGCAGTGGGGCAATGAACTCAACCGTGAGATATTGAATCACGAAATTCGGCCCCAGTCGCGACTTCACTCTTGAGACGGATTCCTTGAATTCCGACGCAGAAGATCTCACAGAGGAGCTCCCTGGACTAGTCACGGGAGCTGAAATCCAACGGGAGCTCCGAAAGCGTCGCCGTGCGTTCCTTGAGCGGACGGTTCCGGCTGCGCAAGAAGACTGCTATATCGCTGAAGGCTGGCAGATTGTCCGGCGTAACAAACGAACTATTCGGATTCGCAAGCCAAAACCTCAAGGTCAGATGCTTGAAGATGAAGTGTGGACTCTCCTTGCCAGAATGGGGTTTCAGCAGTTGAGCGGAGGTCGTCAGTTCAGGATTCCGCTCAGTGGAATGGACCCGACAGTGCCTCCGAAGCAGGTTGACGTGCTGGCGATCGATGGTGAGACGGCTGTGGTCGTGGAATGTAAGGCATCGCAGAATAGCCGCGCGAGATCGTTGCAAAAGGACCTAAATGAGACGCGCGGATTGCAAGATTCAATTCGGCAGTCTATTCACGACTGGTTTCCGGATCGTCCTAGGGTTTGCTTCTTATATGTAACAAGGAATATAAGGTGGAGCAGAAATGATGTCGAGCGGGCAAAAGCGCACCATATATCTACGATAACTGACAGGCAGCTTGACTACTATTCTAGGCTAGTTAATATTATCGGTCCCGCATCAAGGCATCAGCTTCAAGCAGACCTTTTGCAGGACTCGCCTGTCCAGGGTTTGCGGGGTACCGTACCTGCTCTTCGGGGGACTTTCGGCGGCAAGACGTTTTATCAGTTCGCGATCGAACCGGACCGCCTATTGAAGCTATGCTACGTGAGTCACCGTGCAAAGATCGATGCTGCTGCTGTCGGTACCTATCAGCGTCTATTGCGCAAGAAACGGCTAAGGGATATTGCTGGCCACATCAATCAAACCGGCGGGATATTCCCGACCAATATCGTTGTGAATTTTCGGCACTCGAGGCGTTTGCGCTTTGATATCGCGGGTCCAACATCGGATGAGCCCACAACGTTGGGCACTCTACATTTGCCGAATACATACAAATGCGCCTGGGTAATCGACGGTCAGCACCGATTGTACGGCTTCTCGCTTAGCGAGTGGGGACGCCGTGGCCGTGTGCCAGTGCTAGCCTTCGAAGGCCTCGATCCTTTGGAAGAGGTGAAATTGTTTGTCGACATCAATAGTAAACAGGTGAGAGTGCCGAGAAGTTTGCTTGTCGAATTGGAGCCGGAACTTACGACCGAGGACTCCTCGCCGGAAGTGATGTTGCGTAGCCTCCAATCTCAGATCGCTCTTGATTTGTCGGAGAATCTGGACTCGCCCTTATTCGATCTCGTCGCCACGGAGTGGGATACCGATGGTAAGACCAGGCCCCTCACTCTGCCGGAGCTCGCAACGGCGATAAGCGGCAGTCGCTTGGTGGGGCAGGTCCGGGGCGGTGTGTTTTACCCGGGATATCTTTACCAACGCGACTATGACACTACGCGATCCCGGGCCTCGGCGACTATTGGAAAGTTCATTCATCTGTTTGGCGAGGGAGCTCCCCAGCAATGGGAGAAAGCTCGATCGGCAGGTGGATTCTTATGTACAAATCGAGGTGTGGCGGCGCTGCTTCGGTTATTTCATGCAGCCTTGCAGCATAACGACAGCGGTGCGGAGGGCGCGGGTTTAGGACAGTTATCGGCTGACGCATTGGTTGGCTCAGTGAACACGTTGGTAGAGCCGGTTGTGGGGTGGTTTGCTGGCGCCTCGGACGTGGATTTGAACCGATTTAAGGGACACTACGGAAGCGGTGCAGCGCTGGCCTATGGATTCGAGCTCATGGCAATAGCGCATGAGGCCAATAGTGAGTTCAATCCGTCGGGTCTCGAGGAGCACATTAGGCAGCATAGCGATCAGGCTTTGGGCTACGCCCGTGAACTCATTGCCGAGATTGAAGATTGCATCAGAATGGTGACTTTCTCTATTCTGAAATCGCAATATGGAAGTGATGGGAACGACTGGTGGAGATTGGGCGTTCCTCAAGGGGTTCGCGGTAACGCAGCTCAAAAGGCAGAAGTTAGCGAAGAGGGCGGGGAGCCACATCAGTTTCTAGAACTACTCGACTACAAGAGAATAGCTGAGCTCCCTAGGAATTGGCGGAGCTTTGAATCGTCTTGGACATTTGATCGGTCGGCACGATCCAAGAGTAAGAGACTAGCCTGGATGGATCGTCTAAATATGATACGAAATCGTGTTTTCCATTCAGGAAGACGAAGTGTTACCAGCGAAGAAATATCGTTTCTCGAAGATGTGTGGCAGCATGTAGAAACCAAGCGCAAGGATGCGGTGAAGCAGTAAATCTATGGTAGGACGAAGTCGGAATATATTCGTAATGTCATGGTAGTGGCGATTGGTGATCGGACATTGTGACCGAGATGTTGCATGGTAGGTTAGCTTCGAGCTCCGGAGTTAGGTGGAGGCTCACAAGTTGGCTACCATTGTCGAAATCGGTTGTGCACTAGTGTCTATGGCCCAGCGGTCCACCCGCCGCAGTCCCTACGGTGACGTGCAGCTTGGCGCGTTTCGGGAGGTGCTCACCTATCCGGGCCGCTATCTCAACGACCACTGCCTGATCCGGCATGACGGCCTTTGGCACTTCTTCGGCATCATCGGCGACGTGACCGGTCCGGGCGAGATGCACGGCGTCGAAGACTCGCTCGCCCACGCCACCTCCGATGACCTGATGCAGTGGACCGTGCATCCGCCGGCGCTCACGGCCACCGGTGTCTGGCCGGAAGAGGTGACCTGCTTTGCGCCCTACGTCATCGAGCACGAGGGTTGTTTCTACATGCTCTACTGCGTGACCGATGTGCACCGCACGCAGCGCATCTGCCTCGCCACGTCGACTGATCTGTTCAACTGGGAGCGCTTTCCGGGCAATCCCGTCATCGTGCCCTCGGTCTCCTGGGCCAAGTGGCCGGGATTCGGTCTGCCGCGGCCCGACGAGGTGGAGCGCATGCACCGCGACGCGGGCGGCGACTTCCTCTCCGTCGCCCGCCGCCTCGGCGGCTCCTACGGCGGCTGCCGCGATCCGCACATCATCCGGCTCGACGACGGGACCTTCGTGGCCTACTGGGTGGCGCGCGTGCAAGAGAAGTTCGGCCACAACCTGGTATGCGTGGCCGCCTCCATGTCGCACGACCTCATGCACTGGCAGGAGATTGGGCCGGTGTTCACCATGAAGGCGTGGCCCTTCGACGAGGAGCCCACGCTGGAGGTCGAGTCGCCCTGCGTGGTGCCCAAAGACGGCAAGTTCTGGCTCTTCTTCAAGCACGGCTGGTGGACGCATTTCGTCGCCTCCGACTCGCCCTACGACTTCCACGGCTACGAGCCGCAGCGGCTGGGCTTTTGCCACGCCTCGGAGGTGTTTCATTGGGAGGGCCAGTGGTGGATCACCCACTGCTCCGCCGACCCCGAGGACTTCCGCTACCGCGAGTCCAACCGCACTCGCGGCCTGTTCGTGGGACACCTGGACTGGCCTGACGGGGCTCAGCCACGCCTGATCGCGCCCGAGGTTCCTTAGCTGCCGTTGAGGGCTGAGCCGCTGTTGGCGAAGGGATCCATGCGCATCGGCAGCCCTGCGGCTACCAACTCGCGCTTGACGCGCTCGATGCTGATCATCTTGAAGTGAAAGATCGACGCCGCCAGCGCGGCATGGGCGCGGCCTTCGACCAACGCCGCGCGGATGTGCTCGATCGACCCGGCGCCCCCCGAGGCGACGACCGGCACCGGCACGGCGTCGCACACGGCGCGCAGCTGGTCCAGGTCATATCCGGCGCGCGTGCCGTCGGCGTCGATGCTGTTCATCACGATCTCGCCCGCGCCAAGCTCGACGCCGCGCTCGGCGACCTCGATGGCATCGAGTCCGGTGGGCGTGCGCCCGCCGTCCAGCACCACCTCCCACCACGGCTCGGCGCGGTCGCTGCGAAGCTGCGCGTCGATGGAGAGCACGATGCACTGCGACCCAAACCGGTCGGCGCCGATCCGAATCAAGTCGGGATCGCGATGGGCGGCGCTGTTGATCGACACTTTCTCCGCCCCGCGCCGCAGCATGGCGTACATGTCGTCGGCGTTGCGCAGGCCGCCGCCCACGGTTAGCGGAATGAAGACCTCCGACGCCACCCGCTCCACGAGATCGCTCATGATGTCGCGGCCCTCGGCGGAGGCCGTGATGTCGTAGAAGACCAGCTCGTCGGCGCCCTCCCGGTCGTAGCGCGCGGCCAGCTCGACGGGATCGCCGGCGTCCACGTCGGCTGAGAATTTCACGCCGCGCACGTTGCGGCCGTTCTTGACGTCGAGGCAGGGGATGATTCGGCGGGTCAGCATCGGGCTTCACCGGCGGCCGCTTGGATGGCCTCGGCAAGCGTGAACGCCCCGCGATACAGGGCGCTGCCGATGATGACGCCGGACGCTCCGGCGTCGCGCAGCCGGGCAATATCGTCAAGCGAGGCCACGCCGCCCGAGGCGACGACCGGCAGGTGTGCCCCGACCTGCTCGACCAGATCGCGCGTGCCCGCGACGTTCGGTCCCTCGAGCATGCCCTCGACCACCACGTCGGTGTACATGATGGCTGCGGCCCCAGCGTCCACCGCCCGCGCCGCCAGTTCAGCGACGGTCAGCGTGGATTCCTTCGCCCAGGCGTCGGTGACCGCCATGCCCTGGCGTCCCTCCACCGCCACGGCAATCCGGCCGGGGTGAGCGGCGGCGGCGCGCGCCAGCATTTCGGGATCGCGCACGGCGGCAGTTCCCAGCACGATCCTCGCGGCTCCATGCCCCAGCACCCGCTCGATGTCGGCCGGCGAACGGAGGCCGCCCGCGACCTGCACCGGGACATCACCCGCTACCTTGATGATGTCCTCGATGATCGCGGCATTCGTGCTGACGCCGTCGCGGGCTCCGTTGAGATCGACGACGTGCAGCCAAGCGGCGCCCTGCGCCATCCAATGCCGGGCCGCCTCCACCGGATCGTCGTAGAAGACCGTCTCTCGATTGAAGTCACCCTGCACGAGTTGCACGCAGCGACCGCCGCGGATATCGACGGGCGGATAGACCTCCATCACGGGCCGGCGTCGTCAGGCGGGTGCTGTCCCGCCGAGCGCGCGAAGTTGGCGTAGAGCCGCAAGCCCGCGGCGCCGCTCTTCTCCGGGTGGAACTGTGTGGCGAAGATGTTGTCGCGCAGCAGCGCGCTGGTGAAGGTGACGCTGTAGTCGGTGGTCGCGGCCACGTGCGCATCGCCGTCAATCGGCGCGAAGTACGAGTGCACGAAGTAGAAGTTGGCGTCCTGCGGGATTCCCGCGAACAGCGGCGACTCGACCTGCTGGTGGACCTGGTTCCAGCCCATGTGCGGCACGTGCTGGCTGGGTGGGAAGCGCACCACGCGTCCCGGCGCCACGCCCAGGCAGGTCGTGCCGCCGTCCTCGTCGCTGGCCTCGTAGAGCACCTGGAGCCCCATGCAGATGCCCAGGTAGGGCACGCCGCGGTCGATCGCGTCCAGGATGGCCGGGATCACGCCGGCACGCTCGAGGCCGCGCATGGTATCCGCGGCGGCCCCGACGCCGGGCAGGACGACGCCGGCGGCGTCCGCAATCTCCGACGGATCGTGGGTCACGGTGATCTCGGCGCCGACGTGCCGCAGCGCGCGCTCCACGCTGTGCAGATTGCCGGCCCCGTAGTCGACGACCGCGATCATGCGTCGCTCGCGGCTGCCGTATCGGCCAGAACCGCCTGCGTGGACGACACGACGTCGTCCAGCGCCACGTCGACTTGGTCGCCGCCGTCGAGGGGCTTGAGGGACACACGCCCGGCCTCCACCTCTCGATTGCCGACGATTAGCGCCACGCGCGCGCCGACGGCGTTGGCGCGGCGCAGGTGGGACCGGGGGCTCGCGGCGGCGTAGCCGACCTCGGTAGCGACGCCCGCCTGCCGCAGTCCCGCGGCGACTGTGGTCACGACCGTCAGCGCCGCATCGGCCAGGGGCGCCACATACACCTCGGGCGGTGGCGGCGACGCTTCCTCGAGCCCGACGCGCTCGCGATTGAGCAGGATGCGCTCGATGCCGCTGCCGAACCCGACGCCCGGCAGATGCGAGCCGCCGAGCGTCTCGGCCAGGTAGTCGTAGCGCCCACCGCCGCCGACGGTGCTCTGCGCGCTGCCGTCGGGCGGCACGATCTCGAACACGGTGCGGTTGTAGTAGTCCAGGCCGCGGGCCAGCCGGTGGTCCAGGGTGCACGGAATATCCAGCGCCCCAAGGAGGCTCCGCAGCGTGTCAAAGTGCTCGCGCGCGGCGTCGCCAAGGTAGTCGAGCGAACGCGGCGCGTCGGCGCTCACGCGCTCGCACGGCGGCTTCTTGCAATCGAGCAGCCGCAACGGGTTCTGCGTCAGCCGCTGCTGGCAATCGGCGCACATCTTGTCCGTGTGCGGCGCGAAGAAGGCCACCAGCGCGGCGCGGTACTCCGGCCGCGACTCGGGATCGCCGAGTGAGTTGACGTGCAGCGCAAGGTCCGAGATCCCCAGCGCGCGAAGCGTGCTCCAGAGCAGGTCGATCACCTCGGCGTCCACTGCCGGGTTGGGGTCGCCCAAGGCCTCCGCCCCGATCTGGTGGTGCTCGCGCAAGCGGCCGGCCTGCGGCCGGTCGTAGCGGAACACCGGCAGGACGTAGTACAGCTTCACCGGCTGCGGCAGCACGTGCATGCCGTGCTGCTGGTAGGCGCGCACGATGGACGGCGTGCCCTCCGGCCGCAGGGTCAGCGAGTCGCCCCCGCGGTCGTCGAAGGTGTACATCTCCTTCTGCACGATGTCCGTGGTGGCGCCGGTGCCCTTGTCGAACAGCTCGGTGGTCTCGAAGGTCGGCGTGCTGATGGGCTGAAAGTTGCGCAGCCGGCACTCGCGCGCGAAGGCGCGCAGGACGCCGTCCCACGCGGGCGCGTCGGCCGGCAGGCGGTCGGCCGTACCGCGCGGTCGCTGGAGGCCCGAGCTAGGCACTGGCGAAGCGCGTCGCCTGGGTGCGGCGGGGAATCATCCGGGTGATACCAAGCCGAGGCGCAGGCAGGGGCATCCGGGCCGCACAAACGGCGTCAGGCAGCACGGAAGCAACGCCACTGCGTTACTGCTGCGTTGCGATCGCCACAATCAATTGCCAGACGATCTGAATGACCAGGATCGCGATCAACGGTGACAGATCGATCATCCAGGACGAGGGCAGTCGATTGCGGATCGGCGCCAAAATCGGCTCGGTGACGTCGATGAGCAGACGCATCAGCGGATGGCTCGGGTCCTGGACGAACCAGGACAGCAGCGCCCGGCCCACAATCGCGAACACCAGGATCGTGACCAGAATGTTCAAGAAGTCGAGGAGACCGGTCAGCATGGCGAGTCCATTGACGGTGGCGCGGGCACCGCGGTTGCGGCCGCAGGGCGACCGCCAAAGATAGCCCGTCCCACGCGAATCATCGTTGAGCCCTCGGCAATCGCCGCGCCGAAATCGTCCGTCATACCCATCGACAGCTCGGTCAGCGGTTGGTTGGGGAGCTGCGCCCGCAGCGCGTCGCGCACCTCGCGCAGCTCGCGGAAGCAGGCGCGCAGCGCGGCGAGATCGCCCCCTAGCGGACCGATGGTCATCAGGCCACGCAGGGTCAGACCGGTCTCGCGGTCGATCACCGCGCACAACCCATCCAGGTCCGCCGGCGCCACGCCCTCTTGCGTCGACGCGCCGGTGAGGTTCACCTGGGCCAGCACGTCCACGGACCGGTCCTCGCGCACCGCATCAAGCCGGCGCGCCAGTCGCGGGGAGTCCACGCTCTGGATGCAGGCGAAGCGCTGGACCGCCGTGCGCGCCTTGTTGCGTTGCAGGTGCCCGATGAGATGCCACGTCCCGCCGCCCACCTCGGGAATCTTGGCGTCGGCCTCCTGGACTCGATTCTCACCGAACGTCGTCAGTCCCGCGGCGAGCGCCGCGCGCACCACGTCGGCGGGCACGGTCTTGGTCACCGCCACCAACTCAACGGACTCGGGCGAACGGCCGGCCGCGACGCACGCTGCCGCGATCTCCTGCCGCACCGACGCGATGCGCAGGCGTAGTCCGTCATCGACCGTAGGGGCCCCCTGCATCCCGCCATTCTAGGCGCGGACGAGCGCCGGCGGCGGTTGGCGGCCGGTCGTGCGCCTATCCGGCGGACCGGCGCCGCAGGAATGCCGGAATCTCGATCTCGGGCTGGTCCTCGGGACCGGGTGAGAAGTCCAGCTCGCGCACGCGGGGCGAGGCGGGCGTTCGCACGCGCGACCGCGTGGCGGGTCGCACTTCCTTGCGCTCGAGTTGAAACCCCGTCGCGATCACGGTGACGTGAATGCGGCCTTCGAGCGACTCGTCGACCACGGTGCCGAAGATGATGTTGGCGTTCGGATCGGCGGTCTTGGCCACGATCTCCGCCGCCTCGTTCACCTCGTACAGCGTCATGTCGGAGCCGCCCGTGAAGTTCAGCAGCACGCCGCGCGCGCCGTCCATGGAGGTGTCCAGCAGCGGGCTGTTGAGGGCTTGGGTGATGGCGTCGGTGGCGCGGGTCTCGCCCTGGCCCTCGCCCATGGCCATGAGCGCGGTGCCGGCGTCGGTCATGACGGCCCGCACGTCGTTGAAGTCCAGGTTGATAAGGCCAGGCATGGTGATGAGGTCGGAGACGCCCTGGATCGCCTGTCGCAGCACGTCGTCGGCCAGCGCAAAGGCCTCGCTGATCGTGGATTTGGCGTCGGCCACGTTGAGCAGGCGGTCGTTGGGAATCACCACCAGCGTGTCGACGCGCTCGCCAAGGTCTTGGATGCCTTCATCGGCCACGCGCGCGCGCGCCGTGCCCTCGAAGGCGAAGGGACGGGTGACGACGCCCACGGTCAGCGCGTCGCTTTCCTGCGCGATTTCGGCCACGACCGGAGCGCCGCCCGTGCCCGTGCCGCCGCCCATGCCGGCGGCGATGAAGATCATGTCGGCCCCTTCGAGCGACTGGCGCAGATCCTCGGCAGATTCTTCCGCCGCCTTGTGGCCCAGCGCCGGGTTGCCGCCGGATCCGAGCCCGCGGGTGGCCTTTTCACCAATGTGCACGCGCACCGACGCTTGCGAGCGCATCAGCGCCTGCGCGTCGGTGTTGACGGTGATGAAATCCACGCCGCTGACGTCCACGTCGATCATCCGGTCGACGGCATTGCTCCCGCCCCCGCCCACGCCGACCACCTTGATGGTGGCGGATTGCTCGCTGGGAGGCTCGGATGCCCCGCGCCGCGGCGTCGTGAGTCGTGTAATGCGGCCCGTGCTGCCGGTATCGTCGTTCATGTCTTGGTCCCCTGTCGCCGGAGTCCAGCGCTGGCGGACGTCATGCGGTCAGCTCGCGCGTTCGGCTTCTCATTATGCACAACAGTAAAGCGTCTGTGGGACATTTCATCAGGCTGCGGCCGGCGCGACCAGGCCGCGCAGCCACGACCCGAAGCTGGTGAGCACCCCGCCGGCCCGTCGCACCGGCCGCTGATCCAGCCACCCGTGATCCGGGCGCGGCGTCGCGCCCATGAGCGTGAGGCCGATGGCGGTGCTGAACTGCGGCTCGCGCATGCCCTCGTCCAGACCCCAGAGCGCCTGCGGCCGGCCCAGCGTGACGGGCAGCTCCAGAATCTCCGACGCCTTGGCCGCCAGACCCGGGATCAGCGACCCGCCGCCCGTCAAGGCGACGCCGGCCGTGAGCACGTCGTAGTACCCGCTGCGCACGATTTCATCCTTCACGTGGGAGAAGATTTCCTCCATGCGCGCGTCGATGACCTGGGCCAGGTCGCGGCGGCGAACCGCGACCGGCGCGCCGTAGTCGAAGCCCGGCACCTCGACGGCCGACTCGTCGGCATCGACGTAGGGATCGGCCCGACCATGCTGGATCTTGAGGGCCTCGGCCACTCGCAGCGGCAGGCGCAGTCCGCGCGCGATGTCGGACGTGACCAGCGCGCCGCCCATGGGCAGCACGGCAATGTGCCAGCAGGCGTCGCCCACGTAAATCGCCACGTCGGTCGTGCCGCCGCCGATGTCGACCACCGCCGCGCCTTCCCGCCGCTGGTCCTCGGTGAGACAGGACGCGGCCGACGCCAGCGGTTGCAGGACGCGGTCGCGGACCTCGCAGCCGGCCCCCGTCACGCAGCGCTCCAGGTTGGTCATGGCGTTGGTGGCGCCCGTCACCACGTGGGCCTCGACCTTCAGGCACCGCCCGGTGAGCCCGCGCGGGTCCAGCACGTCGGTCAGGTGGTCCACGCTGAAGGTCTTGGGAATCACGGCGGCGATTTCGCGCTCGGCCGGCAGCGAGATAGCCGCCGCCGTGCGCACGATGCTGTTCATGTGACGCGGCCGGACCGTCGGATCGTCGGCGCCGAGCCGCAGCTCGGCGTGCTGGCTATGGGACTGCAGGTGCCCCCCGGCGATGCCGGCCACCACGTGACGCACCCGCGTCTCCGATGCCTCCTCGGCACGCATCACCGCGTCGTCGATCGCCTTGATCGTCTGCACGATGTCGACCACTTGCCCTCCCTTGAGACCAAGCGAAGGCGCCGTGCCGATGCCCAGCACATGCAGCTGCGTGTCCCGATATTCCCGACCAACGACCACACAGGTCTTGGTCGTGCCTACGTCCAACCCGACGACCGTTCGATTACGTGCCAACGTCTGTCTCTCCAGTGCCCCCCGGATGTCTGCTGACTCAGCCAACCCCAGCGCCGCTATCTCACGGGGAGTCCCCGATCGTGCTGATCAGCGGCGGGGCGTTGGTGGTGCGATAGGTGGGGCGGTCCACGGGTCGCAGGTCCACGGATGCGATGCGCTCGCCGCGGCGGTTGGCTCGCTCGAGCACGGCCTGCAGCGCCACGAGCTTCGGCTCGAGCCGCTCGATGCCGCCGAATTGCAGCTCGCGGCCGGAGTGATCGATGACCGTCAGATTGCCGGCCGCATATTGGATCCGGTTCGGAAACACCCGCAGCAGCGGCAGGTTGCTCTGCAGCTGATGGGCGGCGAGCAAGGCGGGCAGATTGACGTGCTCGCCCGGAGCGGTCTCGCGCGCGCCGGTGTCCTCGATGGTCAGCTCGAGGTCAGGCCGATAGCGCGCGGCCAATATCTGGCCGTCGGCGTCAACCAGGTAGCTCTGCCCGCCGACAATCCAGTTCGCCACGGGCGCGTCGTAGGCGATAGTCACCGTCAGATGGCCGTCGACGGCAACGTCGACCAACGCGTCGGCCACGCCCGGAATCTCCAACAGCTCGCCGCGGATGGCAGCGGTGTCGACGCGAAACACGCTGGCCCCGACGTACTGGCCGACCAGTGACTCGATCTGCTCCGCGCTCACCACCGGCGGCGGTGACGACGCGGCGCGGTGCACGGTGATGTTGCGCACCTTCAGCACCGGCGACGTGAGCATCCAGACCAGCAAGATGGTGGTCAGGCCGGCAATGCCCAGCGACAGCAGATGGACGTGCCACGGACGAGGGTCGGTCGTCATGCCATCAGCTCCGAGACGGCGGCCTCCCAGCGACCCAGCACGCGAACTTCGGGCTCCAGTCGAATTCCGTGCCGCTGCTGGACGGTGGTCTGCACGTGCAACGCCAGCGCCAGGATGTCCGCCGCCGTGGCGGTGCCGTCGTTGCTGATGAAGTTGGCGTGCATCGGCGACACGAAGGCCCCGCCGCGAGCGCATCCCTTGAGTCCCGAAGACTCGATGAGGCGCCCCGCGTAGTCACCGCTCGGGTTCTTGAAGAACGAGCCGGCGTTTTGGCCGCGCGGCTGGGTATCCAATCGACGGCGCGCGAAGGTCTCCAGCTGCGCCTGCAGCGCGTCGGGGTCGCCAGGCTGGATGGCGAGGGACGCGCTCAGCACCACCGGCGCTTGAGGATCGTTCTGCAAGGCGCTGTGCCGATAGGCGAACGCCAGGTCGTCCGGGCCAAGCTGTCGCACGCCGTCGGGATACCAGACCTCGGCTGACGTCAGCACCGCCGCGATATCGCTGCCCCAGGCGCCGGCGTTGCCAAACACGGCGCCGCCAACCGTTCCGGGCACCCCGATCGCGAACCCGAGCCCCGCGTGCCCGCCTGCGGCGGCCTGCCGGGCAAGCCGCGCCATCGTGTGTCCCGATTCGACGCGCGCCAGGCCGGCGGCCGCGTCAAACGACAATCCGACGCAGTTGTTGCTGATCACCAGGCCCTCGATGCCGGCGTCGGCGACCAGCAGGTTCGTGCCGTGTCCCACCACCGTGCGCGGCGCCCCGGCCGCCTCGGCGGCATCGAGAACCGCCACGAAGTCATCCACCGCGTGCACTTCGACCCAGAGGTCTGCCGGTCCGCCCACGCCGAAGGTGGAGTGGCGCGCCAGCGGCTCGCGCTCGCGCACGGCGAGGTGCTCCGGGAGCGCCGGCGACGCGCTCATGCCGCGGCCCGCGTGTCGACCCAAACGCTGATGCGATCGGCCAGCGGGGTCACGGAGTCGGGACCCATTACCAGGATCACGTCGCCGTCGGCCGCGTCGGCGGCCACTAGGTCGGCGATGGCGTCGAAGGACGGGAGGAAGCATGCGTCGGAATGTCGCACCCGGGCGGCCAGCAGCGCCGAGCTGGCATCGATTCCGTGTTCGCGGCCGGGTGGCGAATAGATTTCGGCAAAGGTGACGCGGTCGGCGCCCGCAAACGCATCGACAAAGTCGTCCAGCAGGTCGAGCGTGCGGCTGCGGAGCAGCGGCTGGTAGATCGCCCACAGCCGCCGATGGGTGAACTCGCGCGCGGCCGCGATGGTGGCGCGCACGGCGGTCGGATGATGGGCGTAGTCCTCCAGCACCCGCACGCCGCCGCCGCAGGCGCGCAGCTGCAAGCGGCGCTCCACCCCGCCGAACGACTCGAGCGCGCACGCGGCCTCGTCCACGGGCACCCCGGCCAGCGTGCAGGCCGTCAGCGCCGCCAGCGCGTTCCAGGCGTTGTGACGCCCGCGCAGCGGCAGCCGGCAGGCCATCGGCCCGTGCGGCGTGCGGAACGCCACCTCGCTTCCGCCGGCCGCCGGCGTGTAGGTCTCGACATCCCACGCCTCGTCCGGTCCGAACCACAGCGCCGGCGTGGGTGCGCCGGCCGCGACACGGCGCAAGTGAGCCACATCGCCGCGGGCGATCAGTCGGGCGTCGGCGGGAAGTCCGGCTGCGAAGGCCGCGAAGGCCTCCACCATGCGCGCCTCGGTCCCAAAGTAATCCAGGTGATCGCGCTCTAGGTTGGTGATCACGGCAATCTCGGGCCGATAGGCGAGGAACGCCGAGTCGAACTCGTCGGCTTCCACCACCATCCAGCTGTCCCGGCGGTAGCGCCCGTTGGCGTGATCGAGCGAGGGGCTGGCGGCGCCGAGGAGAAAGCTGGGATCGCGGCCGGTCTGCCGCAGCACCGCCGCGATCATGGCGCTCGTGGTGGACTTGCCATGCGTGCCGGCGACGGCGATGCCGCGAGACGCGTTGAAGAGCTCGGCGATGATCGCCGCGCGCGAGGCCACCGGCACGCCGCGGGTCCGGGCCTCGACAAGCTCCGGATTGTCGGCGGGAACGGCGGCGGAATGCACCACCAGGTCGGCGCCGGCCACGTTACCCGCGTCGTGGCCGCGATGAATCCGCGCGCCGCGCGCCTGCAGCTGTTCCGTCGCGGCCGTGGCGCGCAGGTCGCTGCCGCTGACCCGAAGCTCGAGATCGAGCAGCGCGGCCGCCACGCCGGACATGCCCGCGCCGGCAATGCCGACCACGTGCACGCGGCGCACGTCCGCTCCGAGCAGCCGGCCGGCGGCGCTCATGCCGGGGCCGCCTGCCAGGTCGGATCGGCGAGCCCGATCGCGAGCCGGGCCACGGCATCCGCGGCGTCCGGTCGACCGCGCTTGGCCGAGGCGCCACGCATCTGCTCCAACCGCGGCGTGTCGGCCAAGAGATCGGTGATGGTCGACGCCAGCTTGCCGCGGGCCAGGTCATCCTCCAACAGAATGACCGCCGAGCCGGACGCCGCGACGGCGTTTGCCGTGGCGATTTGGTGTCCGGCCCCGAACGCGCCGGGCGCGATCACGGCCGGGGCGCCGACGGCGCCGAGCTCCGCCACCGCCGTCGCGCCGGAGCGCGTCACGATCAGGTCGGCCGCGGCCATAAGGTCGGCGAAGCCCTCATTGATGAAGGCGTGGACGTGATAGCGCGCGCGCCGGTCCGGGGAAAGGCGCTCACGCACCGACGCGAGCCACTCGAAATCGCCCCGCCCGGTGACGTGCACGATGACGGCGCGGTCGAGCAATTGGGTGAGATCCCGGGCGATGGCGGCGTTGACCGCATGCGCGCCCTGGCTGCCGCCCACCACCAGCACCAATGGCTCGTCCAACGCCACGCCGACGCGAGCCCGGCCCGCGTCGCGATCGGGATGGGCAAAGGCTTCCCGCAGGGGATACCCGGTGAACTCGACGCGCGTGCCGCGCAGCTGCCCTACCGCCTCGCGGAATGCCACCGTGGCGACGGTGGCCAATGGGGCCAGCGCCTTGGTGGCCCATCCCAGCTGCGCGTCGCCCGAGAAGATCAGGCGGGGAATGCCCCGCAGCCACCCGGCCAGCATGACGGGCACGCTGACGTAGCCGCCGCTCAGGACGATCGCGTCGGGCGGTCGGGCGCCAAGGTCGCGCCACACGGCAACCGTCGAGACGCCCAGGCGCCACAGCCGTGCCGGGAGCCGGGCCAACCCCACACCCACGATGCCGCGGACGCGAATCGGAAAGAGGTCGAACTCCACGCCGCGATATAGCTCGCGGTCGAGTTCACGCGCCCCGCACACGATGGTGAGGTCGGCCTCCGCGTCGCCCAGCAGCTTGCGCAAGCGCCGCGCGACGGCCAGGGTCGGGAAGATATGTCCGGCGGTGCCGCCGCCGGCCAGCACGATTCTCATTCGCGCCGCTGCAAGGCGGATTTTCGCGCCACGTTGAGCAAAATGCCCATCATCAACAGCGAGGCGAGCAGCGACGACCCGCCCAGGCTCACGAATGGCAGCGTAAGGCCCGTGACCGGAATCAATCCCGTGACCACGCCCATGTTCACGAACGCCTGAAACGTGAGCTGGGTGACGATGCCGACGGCCAGCAAGCGGCCGAATGGATCCTCGGTCGATCCCGCGATCTGAATGCCGCGCACGAACAACGCGAGAAAGAGCACCAGCACGAGGCCGGTGCCGACGAGGCCGAACTCTTCGCCAATCACGGCGAAAATGGAGTCCGAATCGGGCACCGGCAGCAGGAACTTTTGCGTGCCGGCGCCCAGGCCGCGGCCGGTAACCCCGCCGGCGCCGAGGGCGATCTTGGCCTGCGCGGCCTGATAGCCGGTATTGGTGACCTCGGGGTCGCGCGTGAGAAACGCCACCACGCGTGCCCGCTGGTACTCGTGCACGGCGATGGAGATGGCGCCGGCCGCGAGCGCGCCGAGCGGCAGCACCGCCAGGTGCCGCAGCCGGACGCCGGCCACGAACAGCATGGCCAGACCCACCGCCGCCATCGTGACGGCCGTACCCAGGTCGGGCTCGGCCACCACCGGCAGCACCACCGCCGCGAGCAGCCCGCCGCCGCCCAGCAGGCCAATGCGCCAATCGCGCACGCGGTTGCCGAAGAGCTTGGCCAGCTTCGCCAGCGCCAGAATCAGGGCCAGCTTGGCGAACTCGCTGGGCTGCAGTGTGAAGTCGCCGATGACGAACCAGCGTCGGGCCGCCAACTGCGGCGGCGCGTTCGAGAAAAAGTAGACCCCAAGCAGCAGCAGCCAGGCGATGCCCAGGGCAGGAAGGGCGAGCCGCTCGTAGCGCTGGTAGTCCACGGCGCTCAGGCCCAATGCGAGCACCAGGCCCGTGATGCCGAAGATCATCTGCTGAATCGTGTCGGCGTCGAGGGGCGCCCCCTCGCCGAGAACCGCCGGAATGCGCGCACTGGCAACCATGACCGCGCCGCCCAACGGCAACAGCACCGTGAGCAGGAGCAGAATCGGGTCCTGCGGGGGCCAGCGGAGCCCACGCGCGGCGGGCTGTGCCTGCGTCGCCATCAGTTCAGGCAGCCCGCGCCGGGATTCGCAGGTACGAAAAAACCCGGGTCATGATGCGCTGGAACGTCGGCGACGCCACGAAGGCGCCGAAATAGCCCTCTTGGGGCCGGTTGATGACCACCAGCGTGAGCAGCTGGGGATCCTCCAGCGGGCCGAATCCCACGTAGGACGCGATCGAGAGGTCGGATTGAAAGCGCCCGCCGACCGGGATTTCCGAGGTGCCGGTCTTGCCGGCGGTGCGATATCCGGCCACGGTCGCGGGATTGTTCGGAATGCCGCCTTCGGCGCTCTCCATCATCCGCATGAGCTCGTGCGCCGCTTCGACTGAAACGACCCGTCGCACCTCCTGCGGCTGCACGAAGCCTCGCCGGCCGTCCGGGTGCTCAACCGCCCGCACGATGTGGGGACGCATGAGCACGCCGTCGTTGGCGATCGCGCCGATGGCGGCGGCGATCTGGAGCGCGGTTACCCCGATCCCATGGCCGAACGAGTTGGCCGCCAGGTCGGCCTGGAACCACCCACGGTCGCCGCGCCGGCGCACGATGCCCGGCACCTCGCCGCTGAGGTCCACGCCGCTGATCTCACCGAAGCCAAACTTGTCGATGTACCTGTAAAAGCGGTCCGGACCAGTCTTGTCCGCCACGAAGATGGCGCCGGTATTGCTCGAATGACGCAGGACGCTCGTCATGTTTTGGTCGGGATAGGTCTGCAAGTCCCAGTTCTTGAACTCCTCGCCGAAGTAGCGAATGGTTCCCGGCAGGTCATGGGTCGATTCGGTCGTGATGGACTTGCTGTCCAGGCCGGCGGCCATGGTGACGAGCTTGAACGTGCTGCCCGGCTCGTAGACGTGGCTCAGCGCGCGGTTGGCGAACTCCGGGCCGAAGGACTGGTATTCGTGCACCCGCGCCGGGTCATAGTCCGGCACGTTGGCCAGCGCGAGGATCGCCCCGGTGCGCGGGTCCAGCATGATCACCGAGCCCGACGCCGCGCTGAAGCGCTCGACCGCGACCTCGAGCTCTTCCTCCACGATGTGCTGAATGGTGCGATTGAGGGTGAGCGTGAGATGCGACCCGTGGCGGGCCGGCAGCAAGTTGTGACGCCCGATCGGGATCTCGCGGCCCAGACGGTCAAGGTCCGACGTGCGCAGGCCGGGGCTGCCGGACAGCAGGTCGTCGTAGTGCGCCTCCACCCCGGCCTGTCCCACAACATCGCCGGGTCGATCGACGCGCTCGCCGAGAAAGCCCAGCACGTGGGAGCCGAGCCGGCCGTTGGGGTAGACGCGCACGCGATCCGGCTCGAGTCTGATGCCCGGCAGCTCATCGGCCGCGACGGCGCTCCGCAACCGCCGATGCTCGTCGTCCAAGATGCCGCGCGCCAGCAGCGCATAGCGGGATCGCGGGTTGCTGATCGCGTTGGCAACCGAAATAGGATCGAGACCCAGGATGTCCTCGAGGCGGTTGGCGATGTCGAAGGGGGCGCTCTCCTCGTGCACCACGCTTGGGTCCGCCACCACGCTGATCGCGCTGCGCTCGATGGCCAGCACGTCGCCGGAAATGTCGAAGATCGTGCCTCGTCGCGGGTGCAGCTCGGTCCGTGCCAGCAGCTCACCGGCGCCGCGGGCGGCCAGATCCGCCGCCTGGTTGACATGCCAGTCGTACAGGCGCCAACCGAGGACGCTAGCCCCAAGCGCGGCGCCCCCGAGCATCACCGCCAGACGCCGGCTCGGGTCGGCGGGCGCGCCGGCGCGGTCGGTGACCGGGCGCCTACTCGCGGAGGCTGGTGATCTTGGCACTGATCGCTCGCAGGAATTCTTCCCACCACGGCATCGCGTACAGCCGCTGGCTCGGCGCCGCCCAGACCGGCAGGTCCAGCGACACGCCAGGCGGCAGGGCCTGACTGCTGACGTAGAGCGGATTGGTCGGTTCGCGCATGTCCAGGTCCCTGAAGGCCACCCGCTGCACGGTTGGCAGATCGTTTTCGGTGGCCAGCTGCGCGCGAAGGTCCTGTTGGGTCTGGAGGAGCCCTTCGAGCCGCCGTTCCAGCGACTGCACCTCGCCGCCCACGCGCACGATCGCCTGCGTCTGCTGCACCCAGACCATGGCGAGCACGAAGGCTGCCACGATGAGCGCCAGCACCAGGCGCGACGGGCTGATCGGCCGCAGGACCACCTGCACGAATTGCGCCGGCATCGCCACGCGGCGCTGGATCCGCGCCTCACGGACGGCCATGGCGTACCTCGGTGGGAGTGGCCATCAGTGGGGCAGCGTCAGAAGCGCGGCGCGCAGCTTGGCGCTGCGCGCCCGCCGATTGGCTGTCACTTCGGCGGCGTCGGCGCGCAGCGGCGAGCGCGTGAGAATCTCGGCGGTTCCCGCGTCGGCCCAGGCGCGGAACCGGTGCTTGACGATGCGGTCCTCGTGGCTGTGGAACGCGATTACCGCCACGCGGCCATCCGGGGCGGCCAGATCGTGCGCGGCCTGCAGGCCGGCCGTCAGGGCGCCCATCTCGTCGTTGACGGCCATGCGCAACGCCTGAAACGTGCGGGTGGCCGGATGGATTCGCTGGCGACCGGGGATGGCGCGCTTCACCGTCGCCGCCAGCACCGCGGTGGTGGTGATCGGCCGGCGCTGCACGATGCGGCGGGCAATGCGCCCAGCGCGTCGCTCGTCGCCATAGCGGCGCAGCAGCTCCGCCAGCTCGGGTTCCGGCAGGTGGTTGACGAGGTCCAGGGCGGGTCGGCCGTCGTTCGGATCGAAGCGCATGTCGAGCGGCCCGTCGTGCTGAAATGAGAATCCGCGCGACGGATCGTCGAGCTGATCGCTGGACAGTCCGAGGTCGAAAATCACCCCGTCGGCGCGGTCGAAGCCGTGGGCCGGGGCGACGCGCGCCAGGTCACGGAAGTTCGCCTGCACGGGCGACACGCGGGAATCGTGAGCGAATCTGTCGCGAAGCCGCTCCACCGCGTCGGGATCGGCATCGAGGGCCAGGACGCGTGCGGCTCCGGCGGTTAGGAGTGCTTGGGTGTGCCCCCCGGCGCCGGCCGTCGCGTCCACGTAGCTCCCCCCGCGTGAAACTCCCGTGAGATCAATGACCGCCGCAACGAGCACTGGAGCGTGAACTGCCGACGCTCCCTTCGGAGATTTGGTGTATGGGGGACGCAGGGGAGGCACTGCGTCCCCCATAGAACACCCGAAAGTTAGTGTGGGGCGCCTCCACCGGCTCGCCGCATGATCGCGACGGCGTCCGCGTCGATACGGTCGCGCTGATCGCGCCAGGTATCGGCGTCCCAGATTTCAATGACATCGCCAGTGCCAATCACGGCGACTTTCTTTGCCAGTCCAGCGAAGTCGATGAGATGCGACGGAATGTTGATCCGTCCCTGCCCATCGAAGTCCACGCGCTCGGCCATGCCGAAGACGCGTCGTTTGGTGTCGCGCACGTCGGGGTCGAGGGGATCCATGTCCCCCAGACGTTCCTCGATCTGGCGCCAGCGCTCGCTCGGATAAAATGTGAGGCACCGCTCGGCGCCCACCGTGAGCACGCCGCCGCCGGGAAGCAAGGCGCGAAACTTGCTGGGGAAGGCCAAACGCCCCTTGGCGTCGAGCTGGTGGACTCGAAGTCCGGTGATGCCGTGCATTGCTCATGACGTTCGCGAGATCGCTTGCGGCTCGCGGTCATCCTCCCCACGTTCCCCCACAAATCACCACTTCAGTAGTGATTCAACGGCGGAAGTAAACCATAGACCCCACCCGGCGTCAAGTGATTTGCCGAAAATTCCTTGAGAATTTTGGGCGGCCGCCGCCTGCGCGTCCGCGCCGCCGCTAGCCCGGCGTGGCGTCTGCCGGATCGATGCGGTCCAGCGCCCAGTTGGCCAGCCGGTCCGCCAAGACGTTGGCCTCTCGGCTGACATGGGCGTAGCGCACCCGCGCCCCGTCCGGCTGGGCGGCCCGGACGCGTTCCGCCAGCGGGCGCAGACCGGCGTGCTTGATGCGCCATTCGCCGCTGAGCTGCCGCACCACCAACTCGCTGTCCAACCGGAACTCGACCTCCGTGGCCCCGAGCTGCCCGGCCAGCTGCATGCCGGTCCACACGGCGTGATACTCGGCCTGGTTGTTGGTCATCACGCCCAGCCGCACCGCGGCCCGGGCCACGATCTCGTACTGCTCGTCAAGCGCAACCACGCCGGCAGCCGCCGGTCCCGGGTTGCCGCGGCTGGCGCCGTCGCAATGAATCGTGAGCTTGATCGTCGCCCTCGCCAATCGTGCGTGGCTCGCGGGCGTGATCGTACCTATCGGCGTGGGAGTCCTTTGCAACGTCCAGTCAGCCGAAGGACGGCCGTGCGGGTTCCACCTGCCTCCAGATTCAGTGAAGGGTGGATTCCCGCCTTCGCGGGAATGACGAATGGGTTACCCAAAGATCTTCGTGGCGGGGCTCGGCGATGACGGATCACGCGCCGCTGCACGCCGCCCGGCCATTCGAGCGATATCGGGCCGAGCTGGCTCTCGGCGCGCATTGGTACCTGGCGGCGCTCCGCGCGGCCGGCGTGTGGACGCTTCGCTCCGAGATTGTGCGGCAGCGGCGGCTGGTGTATCTCATCGACGGGCAGGCGCTGGACCTGTTGCTGGTCATCGAACGCCTGGTCGCCGCGGGCGGCGGCGCCAAGCGCAACGAGCTCGATCGGCTCCTTTTCGCCGCTGAGCCGCCGATTCCGCTCACTGAGGCCGAGTTTCGCGACGCCCTGGGGCCGGATGGTTATTCCGCCTACCTCAACTACTTCTACGGCGTCACCGTTGAGGAGGCGCTTCACTGCGCCGTCGAGCTCGAGGCGGCGAAGGCTCATGCGTTGGACGCGTCCGCGAGCCTCGGAATCTACGAGCGGATCTACGGTCGCTCGCTGTCGGACCTGTTGGCCGCCTACGCGGAGGAGCGTGGCGACGACCCGCCGCGGCGGCTGGCGTGGCCGGGCTATAAGTCGTTTACCTACTGGCTGTTTCGCCTGCGGGTGCGGACTTCGGTCGCTCCGCGCATCGCCAGCGATACGCGCAAGGCTCTTGACTATCTGCGCCGGCTGCGCGGACCCGGCGGATCGCCGGACCCGCTGCGTCCGGATGCGGACGCAAGCTCCGATCCCACGGCGGCGCCGCCGACCATCATCGACATCAGGCGGCCCGCCTAGAAGATTCGGCCGATGAATCCGCGTCGGCGCCACCCGGCCCGCGGGCCAGCGAGGCGACCAGCGCCAGCAGGGTGACGGCCGCGGCCGCCGTCCACGTCACGCGAAAGGCGTCAAAGGCAGTGTCCAGCGGCTGATCGCCGACGACCGCGACGCCCAGAAGTGCCGCCGCAAGCACGCCCCACAGCGTGCCCCACAGTGCCTGTCCCACCGACTGCCCAGTGTTCCGCGCGAGCGACATGGTGGCGCTGGCCTGTCCGCGATGGCGCGGCGCGGCGGCGCCCATGAGCGAGCTGGCGTTGGCGCTGTTGAACAGGGCGAGCCCCACGCCCGTCACCAGGGTCCGAACGATGACGTCTACCGGTCCGGCCGCGTCGCCAAGCGTGGCCATTAGGGCGAGCCCGATTGCCGTGAGCGCCACGCCCACCGAGGCGACGGGGCGCGGCCCCAGGCGATCGGCGAGCGCCCCGGATGGCGGCCCCAGCAATCCCATGAGCGCCGGAATCGTCGCCAGCACCAGACCGACCTGCACCGGTGCCAGCCCAAGACCGCGCTGCAGATAGAACGGCAGCAGCAAGACGAGCGACGACAGCCCGGCGAACGCCAGGAAGGCCGACAGCGTGGCCGCGCTCAGCTCGCGCACGCGGAACATCGCGAGGTCGACCGTCGGCGCCGGCGAGCGGCGCTGCCACGCCAGGAACCCGCCGAGCAGCACAATCCCCGTCAGCAACGGCGCCAGCACCAGCGGCGCCGCCACACCCGCGACTTGCACCCGATTGAGCCCGAACAGCACCAGCATGACGCCGGCCACCAGCGACGCCGCCCCGGCGAAGTCGAACCGCCGAGGTCCAACGGGCGCGGCGTAGGGAAGCGACCGCAGCCCCAACGCCAGGCTGATGAGGCCGACCGGAACGTTGAGGTAGAAGATCCAGCGCCAGCCGATGGTGCCCACGAGCACACCTCCGGCCAGCGGCCCGGTGATGAGACCCGCCGACACCGCGCTGAGCACCCATCCCATGGCGCGGCCGCGCTCGTTTTCTGGGAACGCGTCGATCACCAGCGCCGCGCCGATGGCCTGCGTGGCGGCGCTGCCAAGGCCTTGGAGGACCCGACACGCCACCAGCATCCACACGTTGATCGCCATGCCCGACAGCAACGAGCCGACCACGAAGATCGCGAGTCCGGCCACGAAAAACCGCCGCCGCCCCAGCACGTCGGCGGCGCGGCCAAACGGCAGCAGCAGCCCGGTGATGACCAACAGGTAGGCCAGCACCACCCACTGCAGCGCGTCGAACGTTGCGTCCAACTCGACGGCCAACGTGGGCAGCGTGATGTTGACGGCGCTGGAGTCGAGCGTGGCCATGAACACACTGGTCATGACCACGACGAGCGTGGTCCACTTGCGTGAGCGAGGTATCCGGTTCATGACGCGCCGCGGGTCAGCTGAGCGAACGTGCAAACTGCACCAGCGCGCCCGCGAGCCGCTCGGCGTCTTCCGTTGAAAGCGAGCTTGTGATCGTCACGGTCGCGAGGCCCGCGGCGCTCTCGGCGTCCACATAGTGATCCAGGCGCTCGCGCAGCGCTTCGAGATCCTCCGCCGGCACGCCGCGACGGCGCAGCAGGTCCAGGGCAACCTCCAGGCGCGGCTCGCGATGCCGGGCGTCGGGCGCGTAGACCCACACAATGCTCTGCAGCCGTTCCTCCAGCGGCGCCTGCAGGGCGAAGCCCCGCGCGGTCGGCCGCAGCGGCAAGCCCGCGTCCTGCCAGCGGCCCAGCAGGTGCACGCAGGTGGGGAACAGCTCAGACGGCATCCGGCGCTGGAACGCCCGCACCTCGTTGTCGTCGCTGCGGTAGACGCGAAACTCAGCCTCCACCAGCCGCCTCCAGGATTGACTGATCCGGTGAGCCGGTGGTCCATGCTGCGTGCAGCATGGGGGTCCAAGACTTCATCCAGGCGAATCCGCTTCCCGACGACGTGCTATCCAGGGTAGCGGCGCGGCTCTACTTCAGCAGCCGCCCGATCAGGCGCGCCGCCAGCGTCGACAGCCCCAGGGCCACGCCGAAGGCCACGGCCGCTCGCGGGCCGAACAGCGCCCGCACGTTGCCCTGGATGTTGGCGCCCACCACGGCCAGCGTCAGCACCCGGTCGGCCTGCACGTTGCCCGCCACGACCCACGACGCCGCCACATTCTCCAGCTTCGCGTTGGCGGTCAGGGCGCCCGCGACGGCGCTGTTGCGCACGGTGGCCTCCCGCGCCGCCACGCCCCCCACCAACGTTTGTCCGGTGGCGAGGGCATCGGCCCGCGCAACGCCGATGGCCGACGCGTCACTCTGGAGGACGTCGGTCTGAATGCGACGCACCGACCCGCCGCGCACGATGGCGTTTTCGGCGCGCACCACGCCCACCGGCTGGCGGTTCAGGCGCACGGTCTCGCCGTGGGTCTGCTGCAGCGGCTGGTGATCGTCACGATCGGTCATCTGGGCCTCCCAATGCCGGCTGAGTCGGGGGCGCGGCCTCCCATGCGGCAGCCCGAGCCGCATCGTAAACCGTCTGCAAGCGAACGTCGTGCTCGCGCGCCGCGCGGGCGCAGTCGTCGGCCTCCGGCGCCACGTCGCGCAGGCGTCCGTCGACGTACGAAGCCTTGACCCCAATCGCCCCGTAGGGCGTGTCGACGCGCAGCGAATGCCGGGGCACCTTCACGCGTCGCGCGTCGTGCAGCCGTACTCCCAGCGTCGAGGTCTCGCGCAGCAGGATGTCGACCGCGGCGTCGGTCGTTTCCGGCGGCGCCAGCACGCGGATCAGCGTCCCCGGTCGCCCCTTCTTCATCACCAGCGGCGTGAGGGTGACGTCCAACACGCCGGCCTCAAACAGCCGCTCGCTGACCGACGGATAGTGCTCCGGGTTCATGTCGTCCACGTTCGCCTCGATCACGGTCACCACGTCCGTGCCGAGCGTGCTTCCGGCCTCTCCCAGCGTGACCCGCAGCACGTTGGGGATGGCGAGGTCGGCGGTGCCCGCGCCGTATCCGGTCGCCGTCACGCGCATGGCGGGCGCGTGGCCGGCGTCCGTGGTGAACTCGGTCAGCACCAGGGCTCCGGTCGGCGTGAGCAGCTCCGCGACAACGTCGGTCGCGTAGATCTCCAGTGGCGACCGCTCGAGGAGTTGCAGCGTCGCCGGGGCCGGAACCGGCAGCACGCCGTGGGAGGTCTTGACCGTTCCCGTGCCCGCATTGATGGCCGACGTGCTCATGCCGGTGATGCCCAGCAGATCCATGGCCGCGCACGCGCCCACGATGTCGAGCACCGCGTCCACCGCACCGAGCTCGTGGAAGTGCGCCTCGTTCACATTCACGCCGTGAACCGCCGCCTCGGCCTCGGCCAGCCGCCGCACCATCCCCTGCGCCCGGTCCCTGATGGGCGCTCTCAGCCCACTCGCTCCGATGACCGCCGCCATCGACGCGGGGTCGCTCAGCGTTCCATGCCCGGCGGCGGCCTCGATCTCGAAGTCCATGCGCGTCGCCGCGATCGGCCCCTTGCGCACCGACTGGCGGATCAGGCGCCACGGCGGCAGATCGAGCGTGCGCAGCTCGGTCTCCAGCGCGGCCTGGTCCAGCCCCGCATCGAGCAGCGCGCCCAGGAACATGTTGCCGCTGGCGCCCGACGGGCAATCGACGCGGGCGATGGTCATTCGGTCGTCGTTCCGCCGGCGCGCCGCGCGATCAACGCCGCCTGGTAGCCCGCGCCGAAACCGTTGTCGATGTTCACCACCGACACACCGGGCGCGCACCCACTGAGCATGGCCAGCAACGCCGCGATGCCGCCCAGCGACGCGCCGTAGCCGACGCTCGTGGGCACGGCAATCACCGGCCGGTCCGTCAGGCCGCCGACGACGCTGGGCAGGGCGCCCTCCATGCCCGCGACCGCCACGATGGCGTCGGCAGCGTCCAGGTGCTCCCGCTGGCCGAGCAGTCGATGCAGGCCCGCCACGCCAACGTCGCCAATGGTCGTCGCGCCGGCGCCGAGCGCCTGGGCCGTCACGTGGGCCTCCGCCGCCACCGCCGCATCGGACGTGCCGCCGGTGAGCACCAGCACGCGCCCACTGGGTTCGGGCCGCGACTTGGGCGCACGGGTGATCATGCGCGCGTCCTCATGAAACACCGCGTCCGGCAGCTCAGCGCGCACGGCCGCGAAGGCCGCCGCGTTGGTCTTGGTGACGAGCACCGGCTGCGCGTGGACCGCCAGCGACGCCGCGATGGCGGCGATCTGGGCCGGGCTCTTGCCGGCGCCGTAGATGACCTCCGGCATGCCGGTGCGCAGCGCGCGATGGGTATCGACGCGGGCGAAGCCCAGGTCGTCGATGGGCTGATAGCGCAGCCGCTGCATCGCGGCTTCGGCGCTGATCGCGCCGCCGGCGACCTGCTCCAACAGATCCCGCAGATCGTCCGGCGTCACACCAGGACTCGGCGAATGCTCGTGAACGCCTGCGGACCGGCGTAGCGCCCCGCCGCGCCCAGGTCCTCCTCGATGCGCAGCAGCGCGTTGTACTTGGCCACGCGGTCGGTGCGGCAGGGCGCCCCGGCCTTGATCTGTCCGGCGTTCGTGGCCACCGCGAGATCGGCGATGGTCGTGTCCTCGGTTTCGCCGGAGCGGTGCGAAATCACCACGCCGAACGCCGCGCGCTGGGCCATCTCAATCGCCGCCTGGGTCTCCGAGAGCGAGCCGACCTGGTTGACCTTGATCAGAATGCTGTTCGCCGCCTGCTCCTCGACGGCGCGTTCCAAACGCTCGGTGCTGGTGACCAGCAGATCGTCGCCCACCAGTTGCACGCGGTCGCCCAGGGCCGCCGTCAAATCGCGCCAGCCTTCCCAGTCGTCCTCACCCATGCCGTCCTCGATGGACAGCAGCGGAAACCGGTCGGCCCACTCGACCCACAACTCGACCAACTCCGCGCGCGTCAACGTGCGGTCCTCGCGGTCCAGGCGATAGGTCCCGTCTGACTGGATCAGCTCGGTCGCCGCGGCATCGATGCCGAGATACACGTCCGCCCCAGGCTGATAGCCGGCGGACTCGATGGCCTGCACGAGCAGCTCCATCGCCGCGGCGTTGGAGGATAACGCCGGCGCGAAGCCGCCCTCGTCGCCGACGCTGGTCGACAACGCGCGCCGCGACAGCTCGTTGTGCAGGGCGTGGTAGACCTCGGCGCCCGCCCGCAGCGCCTCGCTGAACGTCGGGCGGCCCACCGGCATGACCATGAATTCCTGGAAGTCGGTGCTGCCGGCGGCGTGCTGTCCGCCGTTGAGCAGATTCATCATCGGCACGGGCAGCGTTGCGCCGAACGGCCCGCCCAGGTAGCGGTAGAGCGGCAGCCCCACCTCATCCGCCGCCGCGTGCGCCACGGCGAGCGAGACGCCCAGGATGGCGTTGGCGCCGAGCGAGGATTTGTTCGGCGTGCCGTCCGCCGCCAGCAGCATTGCGTCCACGGCGGTCTGGTTGGTGGCGTCCTCGCCCTCGATCTCGGGGCCGAGCACGCTGAGGATGTGGTGAACGGCCTTTTGCACCCCGCGCCCGTGATAGCGCTCGGGGTCCTGGTCGCGCAGTTCGAGGGCCTCGTGGGCACCGGTGGAAGCGCCCGAAGGCACCGCCGCACGGCCAATGGCGCCGCTCTCCAGCGTGACGTCCACCTCGACCGTCGGGTTGCCCCGCGAATCGAGAATCTCCCGCGCCCGAACGTTCGCAATGGCCGTCACGACTGATTCCTTTGGCGGCGCTCAGGAGGCGTCATGCTCAAGATATCCGCTCAGGGCAGGGCGATTCGCGAATCGGCCCTACCAACGCGTCCCAGTCCGGCCCCTTCTCCCCTGGCGGGAGAAGGTTGGGATGAGGGGGATTCGCATCAGTCGCCTAGACCACTTCAACGTCGATCACGATCCGCCGGATCGACTGCGTCGGCAGCTCGTTCGTGCCCAGCTCGCGCGTGAAGTCCGAGTGCGAGTACGCCACGTGCAGCTGGTTGCCCCGCTGAATCACCGAGGTGTACGAGCAACCGGGACCGGTGTGAAAGGCGAACGGGTACTCCCAATGCTCGCCGGTGCCGTCCAGGCTGAGCATCACGTGCGTGATCTGCGGATGCCCATAGGCCCCGCGCCCGGCCACGCAGGCCAGCACGCCGTTGTCCAGCTTTTGCAGGCGCGGCTTGACGCCCTGCCAGCCGGCCGATTCCGGCGCCGACCACGTCTCGCCGCCATCCGTCGAGCGAGACTGGAACATGGGCGAGTAGCCGCCCGTCCGCATCATGCAGAGGATGTCGCCGTTGTCGAGCTGGATGACGTCCGGCTCGTCGAACCCCTCGTCCACCGTCCGATCCGCCGGGCCGTAGACCGGCTTGTGGTCGTGGGGATGGAAGTGCTCGACGAACCGCCAGGTGCGCCCGCGGTCCGACGAGCGGATGACGGCGCTCGAGAAGCTGTATTGCACCATCTGACGCCCGCTGGGGCTTAGCCCTTCGAGCAGCTCGGGCGGGCCGACCTGCTGCTCGAACACGGTCATGTAGTCCCCGTTGTCCAGCTCGATCAGGCGGGAGTAGTTCTCGTACGACGCCGCCTCCCACGGAAATCCCTCGACCTTGAACGGGTGAAGCTCCAGCAGCTCGCCCGCCTTCGACCACCGGCGCAGCTGAAACGTCGAGTCCGCCCGCTGCTGGACAAGGTGATACGGCCCCTCGGCACTCAGGTATGGCTCCTGGTAGTTCTCGAGGGGGTAGGTGTCGATGCGGGTGATCGTGCCGTCGCTGGGGTAGCCGATGACTCCCGAACCGAAATCCATGGTGTTGAGGCCGGTGTCCGGATGCCGGTCGATGAACGGCGAGTCGTCCGGCGCCGGCTGCCAGGTCGCGCCCAGGTCGCTGGAGACTACCGCCGCCAGCGGCTCCACCCCGCCGTGCCGCCCGCGGTGATAGGACATGAAGAGGTTGTCGCCCTCGAGCTCCACAAGGCCCGGAAAGTTGACGACGCTGTCGGTGACCTCCAGCCACACGTCCGGCTCCGACGCGCTGATCACCACCTCGCGCGATCCGTTGCTGTATCTCGCCTGCTTGATCATTGCTGCACCCTACCCCTCAGGCCGCGCCACACGCGGCCACCTGCATCGTAGAAGCCGGAGGCCCCCCGCGCACGAAAAATCGGGCGGTGCTAGTGGGCTAGGCGAATCGCGTGAGTCGCGCGACAGCGTCCATTATTCACGCGCCGCCGTTTTCATCGCCGCCGTCCGGCGTTCGCCAGCTATTCCTTCGAGGCAGTACGGGAGCCGCCGAGGCCGATCGTCGCCAGTCCCAGCGCCAGACCGATCGGCGCGAGCGACAGTGCGGCGGGGACCGGCGCATGGCCGACCGCGCCGATGATCACGTCGACGAAGCCCGGGCTGGGGGCGGACTCGTCTGCTTCCGCGGCGTCGTGGGCAGCGCTGTCCGAACTCTTGTCGTCGGCGTGGTGGTGGTCGTCCGCAGCGCCCTCTTCGTCATGGGCGTGATGGTCGTCGTCCGCTTTCCCATCGTCGTGGTGATGGCCGTCGCCTTCCGTCTCCGCATGGTGGTCGGAGTCCTGGGCGCTCGTCATGCCTTCGCGGCTGTCTTCGTGCTGGTGATCATGCGACTCTGGGTTGAGATTCGCGGCGACGTGCTGCCAGGTTCCGAGCAGAGCGCTCGCGATGACTATTGCGGCGACCACCCGCGCCAGCCTGACCGTCGCCGCCGTCTGGCGAGCGGCCAAGGCGATCGTGGTTGCCAGCATAATCCCGAGCGTGATCCACGGCACAAACTGCCAGGGGCTGAGCCAGTGGCGCTCGTAGGCCAGCGCCAAGGCAGTGCCCGCCACGCCCACCGCCACCAGCAGGAGCAGGCCTGTCCGAAGTCGCGCCGCCGTGCCGTCACGCCCAACCATTTCAGTCATGGTACTCACGAGACCTTCAGGCGTGCAGCGCCTGCGGGCTCAGACGGTGACACTCGTCGGCCGGTCGCTATTCAGTGTCGAGGAAATCCTCACCGCTGATTCATTTCATCCCGCGTGAACCTGCGGCCGCCGGTCGCAGAGTCGCCGCGCAGTGCGTGAATGGTCGCCATGGCTGCGCCGGCCTGCCGCCAGCGCCCGGCGTATTTCTCAAGCCCGAGCCGAATCCGGGTGATCAGAGGCGTTTGCTCGGCTGCGGCGCGGCGTCGCTCAGACACGGATGGCGTCCGCCTCGCTGCTGCTCAGTGCCTGACCGTCCATGCGTTGCCCCAGGCTGCTTGCCGCCCCGCTAAATCGAGTGCATGAATGGCACGTGCTCCGTGCCGTTGATGACCGCCAGCGCCAGGTCGCGAAAGCGGATGGTCTCCGCCGTGTTGTCGACCTGGTTGCAGTTCCAGATCGCCGTCCAGACGAACTCAACGCCAAACCAGCCGCCGTAGCCGACGTCCTGCATCTTTTCGATGATGCGTCGGTAGTCGATGACGTTTTCGTCGAAGTCCACCTGCATTCGATCCGGCGCGCAGCCGCGGCAGTGGAAGTGGCGCGCGTGGGGCAGCAGCGGGTCCACGCTGGTCTGCTCCATGCCCTGGTAGACGAAGTGGCAATAGTCGAGCGTGAGTTTGAGGCCCGGCACCAGGCCCAGCATCTCCAGCGCCAGATCCACGGTGTTGGCGTTGGTGCCGACCGCGGGCTCCACGGAGACCGCGATGCCGTACTTGTCACCCTGATCGACCCGCCATTTGAGCTCCTCGGCGGAGTTCTGCAGCGACTCGGTGGGAGACTCGCCCTCGAACGGCACGCCGCACGTCGAGGAGATGCCCTTGGCTTCGAGGCGGCGCGACAGCTCCACCACGTCGTTGAAGTACATGCGCCCGGCTTCCCGCTGGGCGGGATCGGGGTTGTTCGGCACCATGCCGCCCGGCTCGGTGCTCGGGATCAGGAACACGTCCGCCGGCTCGAGGTTGTTCCGCTCCAGCCGTTCGCGCAGGATGCCGGCCCACATGGGCACGTCGCCGTGGATCATCTCGGGGCGAATGTGCGAGCGATTGCCGAAGATCCCAAGATCGACGCCCTCGAAGCCGAGGGTGGAGATCAGGGCCAGGGATTGCTCGTGGCGGAGCAGAGGCCAGGTGAAATCGGCGCAGGCGAGCCTTATGGACATGGAATCACCTCCCGCGGGTGCGTGGGCCTATGTTCGCAAACTCGGCGCAAGCGCGCCCGGCTGCCCGCGGCGGCGCCGACGTAGAGGCGTGCGTCGACCCGCAGTGCCCCGAAGCGGCATACACTCCAGCAGACGATGATCGAGGGAGGCGTCAACCCCTGGTCCTGAATCGCAGAGCCTCGCTTCGAACGGCCGTGGGCGCCGCCCGGCGCCTCGGCCTTGCGCTGGCGGCCCTCGTCGTTTGCGGCGCCGTCGTCCTCGCGGTCGCCGCCTGCGATCCGGTCGAGCCCGCCGCCGACGCCACGCCCACGCTCGCGCCCGATCCCCGGGCCGAATCACAGGACCCACTGGTTCCGGTGGTGCGCGGACGGCTCGAGAACCGCCTGCGAATCCCGGGGCTAATCGAGGCCCGGGGGCAAGAGATCCTGACGTTCGAGGTGCCCGGCGTCGTGGGCGCGGTACGCGGACAGCGCGGGGTGATGGTGCAGGCGGGCAGCGTCCTGATTTCGCTCGACGCGGAGTCGCTGAACGCCGAGATCGGTGCCGCGCGCGAGGCCGAGGTGGCCATCCTGGAGGAGCTTGCGGCGGTCGAGGCTCGTCTGGCCGCCGAACGGATCGCCGCCGAACGCGCCGTGCTCGCGGCGGCGGCAGAGTTCGCCGAGCGCCAGCGGGTGTGGGACGCGCTCACCGCGCCGGCGCCCGACCATGAGGTGAACCTCCACCACGCGCGCATTGCGTTGCTCACACAGGTGCTTACCGACCGCCACACGGCGGTCGAGGCCGCCGAGAGTTCGGTCGACGCGCTGGTGGCAACCGCGCGCGCCGAGGTTGCGCTGCGCGAGGCCGACCTGGCTGAAGCCCAGGCGGAGCGCGACGCGCTGCCCGAGGATTCCACGGCGCGTGCCATTGCGGCAGCCGCCGCGAAGCTGGCCGCCGCCGAGCTCGCGGTCGCCGAGGCGCGCGCGCTGGAGGAGCAGGCGGCCGGCCCGGACGGGCCACCCCGGCTGCGCGCGGCGCGGCGGGCGCAAACCGCCGCCGAGTTGGACCTGCTGACGGCGGAGGCCGAGTTGGATCGGCTGACGGCCGGCCCGCCGGCCGCCGAGCTGGCCGCGGCGGAGGCGGCGCTCACCTCGGCGCGATACGAATATGACCTGGTGGCGGAGGCGCGGGCCGCGCTGGATGCCGGCACCTCGCCGCTTGCCGTGGACGCCGAGCGTCTGAGGGCCGAGGCCGAGCGCATCGACGAGCGAATCGCCCTGCTCGAGAGCCGCTCCACGCAGCTCGACATTGCGGCGCCCTACGACGCGATCATCTCGCGCGTGCTGACCGTGCGCGGGCGAGAGGTCGCCCCCGGCGACCCGGCCATCGAGCTGGCAAGAGCCACCGACCTGGTCTTCGAGGCCGTGGCCGGCCCGACGCAAGCCGCCAACCTGCGCATCGATCAAAAGGTCAACGTCACGTTGCGCGAGTTTGCCCAGACTCCCTTCGAGGGAACGGTCGTCACGCTGCCGCTGGACACGGGCGATGCGTCGGACAAGCCCTTCATCCAACTGGCGGTCGATTGGGGCGACCAACCGGTGACCATCGGCCTGCAGGGCGTCATCAGCGTCTTGCTGGGCGCGTCCGACGGAGTGCTCAAGGTGCCCGCAACCGCCGTGTGGACGGTTAACGGTCGCTCGTTCGTCGAGACCCTGATCGACGGCCGCCGCCGGACGCTGCCGGTGACCTTGGGCATGGAGACCGATGACGAGGTCGAGATCGTCCACGGCCTGTCCGAGGGCGACATGATCTTCGCCACCGTTCGCTCGTGATCCTCTCGGGGGTCGGCGCCGCCGGGCGGACCGTGCTGGCCCTCGTGGGATTCGCCGCGCGGCGGCTGCGCAGCAATCCGATCCACGCCCTGACCACGCTGCTGGGACTCTCGCTCACCGTCGGCGTGGTCACCGCCGTGCCGCTCTATGCGGAGGGCATGAGCACCCGCCTGCTGCGCGAGCACTTGCGCGCCTCGCCGGGGCCGCTCGACCTGGGCGTGGTGATCGAGCACGGCGAAGCGCAGCTGCCGGACGATGCCACGACGTCGCTGGCGGCGTATCGCCGCGCCGACCGGTTCTTGGGCGAGGCCGCCGCCACCCACCTCGGTGTCCCGCCCGATGCCATCGTGCGTTTGGTCCGGTCCGACAACCGGCACCTGCTGTTCACCTCCGACGATCCGGACGCACCCCTGCGCGAGGGCGTGCCCTGGGGCGGGCTGGCCGCGATCAGCGGGCTGGCGGAAAACGTCGAATTGTTGGAAGGCCGCGCACCCGTCGACGAGGTATACACGCTGCGCCTGCCGTCCGGTGTGCTGGCGCCGCTGGTGGAGGCGGTTGCCGCGACGGACATGCTCGACGCCGGGGGCCTGGTGGTCGGCGACCAGGTGCAGCTGCGCTTCGGCGACCCGCGGGCGCTCGACACGCCCCAGGCGGTCGTCGCCGTCGACATCGTCGGTCGCTTCGCACTCATCGACGGGCGCCACGCCTATTGGCCCGAGGATGTCGAGGAGCTGACGAAGAACACGCTCTTCACTCCGCCGGGCGCGTTCATCGACGGTCTGCTGGCGCGCTATCCCGACGTGTCGCATCCGCGCCTGTTGGACCGCGCGGTGTGGTTCGCTCCACTGGACGCCGTCGCCCTGCAGGCGTCGTCCGCCGGTCGGACGCGCGAGGGCATCTTCGCCGTGCGCACGATCGCCGAGCGGGTCCTGCCATACATGGGCGTGAAGACCCGCCTGGAGCGCGACCTCGAACGGTTTGAGAGCCGCCTGGTGGTGCTCACCGTGGCCCTGCTGGCCCTCAGCGTGCCCATTGTCCTGATGGTGCTGGGCTTCATGCGGCTCTCGGTGTCGCTGGCCATCGAACGCCAGCGCCAGGAGGTGGCGCTGCTGCGCAGCCGCGGCGTCGGCGTGGTCCAGCTGGTCGGCGTGTTTGTCGTCGAGGGGCTGCTGCTTGGAGCGCCGGCGCTGGCGATCGGCCTGGCGCTGGGCGCGGGCTTTGCCCAGGCCATCGGACAAGCGGCGAGCTTCCTGGCCTTCGATGCGCGCGCGCCGTTGGACGTTGCCCTGACCAGCAGCCAGGCGGCCGTCGGCGCGGGAGCGATCGGGGTCAGCCTGCTCGCCATGCTGGGGCCGGTCGTGGCGGCGGCCCGGCTGAGCATCGTGGGCGCCAAGCAGCAGGCCTCGCGCAGCCTGGACCGACCGCTCTATCAGCGGCGGCTGCTGGACGTGCTGCTGCTGGCGGCGGCGGTTGCGGGGTTCTATCTGCTGCGCAGCGTCGAAGCGCTGCCCGGCGAGACCGAGGACGACCTGCTGCTGGCCGACACGCTGCTGGTCCTGGCGCCGATTCTCTTCATCTTCGCGGTCTCGGTCTTCGCCCTCCGCGCCTTTCCCTATCTCGTGCGCGCGCTTGCGGCGCTGACGTCGCGCGTTTCCGGCGTCAGCGCCTTCGTGGCCCTGCGCCAGGTCGGCCGCAGCCCGACCCACTACACCAGCCTGGTCTTGCTGCTCTCGCTGACCTTTGCCCTGGGGGCCTTCAGCGCCTCGTTCGCGGCGACGATCGATCGCAACATCATCGATCGCGTCTATTTCGCCACCGGCGCCGACGCCCAGATCGTCGAGAGCGGGCACTTCGACGCGGACGCGAGGTCCTGGTACATCGCGCCGGTCGATCGCCACCTGGACGTGGTGGACGACCGCGGCCGGCATGTCGTCACGGAGGCAGCGCGACACCGGGTCAAGAACGCGCTGTTGCATGTCGACACGCCCTCGGTGAACGCCCTGCGCGAGGTTCGGCTGCACGCGGTCGATCCGATTCCATTCGCCCGGACTATTGCCTGGCGCGACGACTACGCCGCGACATCGCTCAATGCACTTGCCAACGCGCTGGCGGCGGACGATCGCGGCGTGATCCTCGAGCGCGCACCATTTCACGAGACCATGGGTGTGCAGCTTGGCGATTCCGTGACCATGGAGATCGATCGGGTGGTGGTGCCCTTCGTGGTGGTGGGGTGGATGGACGCGCTGCCGGGCCACAATCGAGGTCTAGGCTCCTTCGCGGTCGGCAATCTCACCTATGTCGACCGCGTGGTTGGGCGCTCGCCGTGGAACACCTATGCGCGACTGCTGCCCAACGCGCCGGCCCACGAGATCATCCAGCCGCTGAACGATCTCGATATTCGGGCGCTGCGCACCGTGGACGCGAGGGACGAAATCGTCCAAGCGCGCCGCGACCCCGTGCTGGTCGGCACGTTTGGCCTGCTGACGCTGGCGTTCATCGTTGCCGCGGGCCTCACGCTCAGCGGCTTTGGCATGCACGCGGTCCTGTCGTTTCGCCGGCGCGTGCAGGAGTTCGGCATCCTGCGCGCCATGGGGATTTCCACGCGCCAAATGGCCGCCATCGTGGCGTTGGAGCAGGGGTTCCTGGTGCTGCTCGGCACGGCCGTGGGGACGGCCATCGGCATGGTGACAGCCGCGCTGTTCGTGCCGTTCCTCGAGCTGAGCGCCGGGGAGCGCGATGCCTTTCCACCCTTTATCGTCGATACCGCCTGGGACGACATCGCCAAGATCTACGTGGTCTTCGGCGTGCTCATCGCCGCGGCGTTGCCGCTGTCGATTTGGCTCCTGCGGCGCGTGCGCACGCACGAGGCCATCAAGTTCGGCGAGGAAACCGGATGAGCGCCGCGGTTCACGTGCGCTGCCAGGACCTGGTGCGGATCTACAAGGTCGCCGAACTCGAGGTCGTGGCGTTGCGCGGACTCAATCTCGAGGTTGCCTCGGGCGAAATGATGGCCATCGTGGGCAACAGCGGCAGCGGCAAGAGCACGCTGCTCAACATCCTGGGCGGCCTCGACCGGCCGTCGGCGGGCGCGTGCAGCGTCGGCGGGCTTGACCTGGTCAACGCCTCGGGCGCCGAATTGGCGGAGTACAAGCGCTACGACGTGGGGTTTGTGTGGCAACAGAGCGCCCGCAACCTCATCCCCTATCTCAGCGCCCTCGACAACGTGCTGGCGCCCATGCTGTTCGCGGGCGGCGCGGGGCCGACGGAGCAGCGGCGGGCGCGGGAGCTGCTGGCGGCGTGCGGTCTGTCGGAACGGATGAGCCATCGGCCGCCGCAGCTTTCGGGCGGCGAGCAGCAGCGGGTGGCGATCGCCGTGGCGCTGGCCAACGAGCCCGAGCTGCTGCTGGCGGACGAGCCCACGGGCGAGGTCGACAACCAGACGGCCGGCGATATCTACGAGCTGCTGCAGCGGCTCAACCAGGACCAGCGGCTGACGGTGATGATCGTGACCCACGACCGGGACGTCACGCGCCACGTGGGCCGCGTGGTGGCGATCCGCGACGGCCAGACCAGCTCGGAGATCGTGCGGCGCGTGGGGCTCCCGGGCGCCGACGAGTCGGCGCACGAGGAATACGTGATCGTCGACGAGACCGGCCGCCTCCAGATTCCCCGCGACTATCTCGAAGAGCTGGGCATTTCGGGTCGCGCGACGGTGGATGTCGACGCCGATGAGGGACGGCTCGTGGTGCGGCCGGCGGACCCCTCCGGCGAGCGTGGCGGAACCGAGGCCAAGCCATGACGCCGGTGGCCCACGCTGCGTGCAGCGTGGGATCAGTCGCCGTTCGTGGTGAGCCTGTCGAACCATGGACGGCGCCCTTCGACTGGGCTCAGGGCGAACGGAGCCTGTTGTTTCCGGTGGCCTACGCTGTGTGCAGCGTGGGAGTGCATCTACGGTCCAACGTGATCGCGGAGCCATCGTGAGCACGTCCGCCCGGTCGCCGGTGGTCCAACTGCTCAACGTGTCGCGCCGCTACGGCGAGGGCCCCGCGGCGGTGACGGCCGTGGCCGGCGCGACCTGGGATATACCCCGCGGTGAACTCCATGCGCTTCGCGGACGGTCCGGCTCGGGCAAAACGACCCTGCTGAACCTGATCGGCGGCCTGGACGTCCCCACCGACGGTCAGGTGATGTTCGACGGCGCCGACCTCGGGGCGCTGGGCGAGGACGAGCTGGCCGCCGTGCGCCGCCGCAGCCTGGGTTTCGTATTCCAGACGTTTGCCCTGCTGCCGGTCCTCTCGGCGCGGGAGAACGTGGAGTTGGCCATGCGCGTGGCGGGCGCGCCGCCGGCGACGTGGAGCGAGCGCACGCGAGAGGTGTTGCGCCTCGTGGGGCTGGAATCGCGCGCGGATCACCGCCCGTTCGAGTTGAGCGGGGGGGAGCAGCAGCGGGTGGCCATTGCCCGCGCCATCGCCAATCGACCCGACGTGCTGCTGGCCGACGAGCCCACCGGTGAGCTGGACAGCAATACCGGACTCGAAATCATGCTGCTCTTCCGCCACATCGTGGCCGCCGAGGGCGTGACCGCCGTGGTGGCGACCCACGATCCGGCACTGAGCCAGATCGCCGACCAGACGATGGTCATGCGCGACGGGCATCTCGCCGAAGCCGAGGGACCGCTGGACTTCGACCTGCCCGACCTGATCCAGCACGTGGAGATCGTGGATCGGGCGACGGCGCGCTCGGCGACCGATCCCTAGATCGCCGTCGAGCAATTGAAGAGGCCGCAGGGGAGTTGAGATACAGTGCACAAACCGATGCACTAGGGAGGTGCTGGAGTTAAATGCCGCCTGTCATTGGGTGCGCGAATAAACAAGGGCTCAGCGATTAGTGTTCGACAATACTGGATCTGAGTTTACAGCCATCGGAATACTGTTGGCAACGGTGGTCATTATTTGTGGTTCTTTTCTCTATCTTTCCCCGTCCCTAGTCGCTCATCTCAAAGAGCATGAGCGTACGGCGTCTATTTTCCTTGTGAATCTAGTTATTGGATGGACTGTCATTGGCTGGATTGTCGTCTGGACCTGGGTACTTAAGACGCTGCCGAAGACTACCGAATCCGGGAGACGGAGTCTCCAGCCATCGGTGCGGACGCTGCCCGGCTCATCACCTCCGATCAAGGGAGAAATTGCCCGCGGTGAGCACCGTGACGAAACCGACTCCGAGCGAAGAACGTGATCCCGTTCGACTCCGACTGGATGGCCAGCGCTGGTGCGCACGTGGGAGGAGGAATTTCATGAAACCAGTCCTGATCGACCTTCCGCCGGACGTCGAGCGGCCAATGGTGGTGCGACGCCGCGACGGACGCCTCGACGGCTTCTTTCTCAAGGACGCGGACATCCCGACGCCGCGCGTCGCGCGCATCGTCTCGCACGACGACGGGCGCACCTGGGACGAAGCGCCCGACGTGCTGACGTTGCCCGAAACCGCGGGACTGTGGGGCGGTCTGGAGGTGCTCGCGGACGCCGACGACGAGGTCCATTGCTTCTTCATGCACGACCGCGGCTCAGGGGTATTCGGCGCCCCGCTGGCCGGCGAAGGGGTGGCCCACGAGGGCCCATACCGCGGCAAGTTCCTGGACATCTGGCACCTCAGGTCGCGCGACGACGGCGAGGCGTGGACCGAGCCGAAGCGGATCTGGGAGGGATTCACCGGCGCGCTGAACAGCGTGATTCAGCTTCGCGGCGGCCGCATCGTGCTGCCGTTTGCATCGGCCACGGGCCAGACCTGGGCGCACCGGGTCGATACGGGGCTGGACGCATTCAGCTTCGCCGGCGCGTTCTACTCGACGGTGGTCTACTCCGACGACGCGGGGGATACGTGGCGCCAGGGCACGCGCGACATCAAATCCTGGGCGCCGATTCCGGCCTACGGCGCCGACGAGCCGGTGATCATCCAGAAGCTCGACGGGCGCGTCTGGATGCTCCTGCGCACGCAGACCGGCCGGCTTTACGAGTCGTTCTCTGACGACGGCGCCGAGTGGTCCGTCGCTCGTCCCACCCCGCTCGTTTCGTCCGACTCGCCCGTGGGCCTGGTGCGCCTCAGCGACAACCGCCTGGTGCTGCTCTGGAACTGCTGCCAGCGGTTCCCCTACGCCTATGGCGGACGCCACGTGCTGCACGCGGCCATATCCGAGGATGACGGTCAGACCTGGCGCGGCGCCCGCGAGGTGCTGCGCGATCCGCGCCGCCACGATCCGCCGCCCATCAAGGGTGACTTCGGCACCGCCTATCCGTTCCCCGTGGTCACGACCGACGACGCGGTCATCATCGTGTCGGGGCAAGGCGAGGGCCGCGTGTTGATGATGCGGATGGATCCGGCCTGGCTCTACGAGACCCGGCAGAGCAGCGACTTCGCGGACGGGCATGAGGACTGGTCGATCTTCGGCACCGCCGGCGTCCAGCGGCAGCCCCATCCTGACCGCGCCGTCGCCTTCGCCCTCCGACTGACCAAGCAAGAGCCGGGCCGCACGTCGGCAGCCGTTTGGAACTTCCCCGCCGGACGGCGGGGACGCGTGCAAATCCGACTGCGCGTGGAACCAGGCGCCGGTCCGTTTCGGCTGAGCCTCACGGACCACTTCTCGACACCGTTCGATCCCCAGGACCAGTTCCACAACACCTTCAACGTCCCGGTCGCGCCGGAGGGTCGGATCGCGGATGAACCCGCGCTCGAGGCCGGGCGCTGGCACACGGTCGAGCTGGCCTGGGATACGCAAGAGGGCCGCACGTGCCGGGTTTCGGTCGACGGCCGCCAGGTCACGACAGCCCCGCAGCTGCACGAGACGCGTGGGGTGAGCTACCTGCGCGTCGTGGCCCTAGCCGAGCCCCACGACCACTCCGGCCTGTGGATCGAGTCAACTGCCGCCGAGGTGGAATCTTGATCTAGCGATTGGCGGTTAGATCTGGTGCGAGCCGCTTCAGACCGGAATGACGCAGAGGGCGAAAACCAAATCGAACTCCAGCAGGGCGCTACGGCCACTCATCCAGTGATCGATAGACGTCCTCGCTGGTGACAGGTTCGGCGTCGATCGGAACGGCGAACACGGTTGGATCTCCGTCTCCGCCAGCTGTGGATGCGCCCTCGAATCCGCGCCGGGCCAACACCGACAAGGCGCTGCCGAGACTGCGTCCGCTTTGGTCGGCCAAGACCTGGGCAGCGGCAAGAACGTCGTCGTCGATGGTTACGGTCACTCGCATGAATGCATCATCGCATCAGGCGGATGCGTCCGGCCCACGCCGACTCCACGGCAGGTCGCCCACCACCCGCCAGCCGATGATGCCTGCGACGCCGATCAGGACGGCCATGGCGACGCCCACGAGGTCGTAGCCGCGCACGTCGAGCAGGAAGCCCACCGCCGGTGCGACGCCGAGCTGGACCAGCGCGCCCATGGTCAGCAGCACGCCCAGGGATCGACCGACAAATTCCTTGGGCACCCGGTCGCCGATGAGCACCGACGGCAGCACCGCGCCCAGACCGGTGATCGACGCCAGCGCGCCCGCAGCGATGAACACGCCCAGCCCCAGCGGCAGCGTCAGCAGCACCGCGGCCCCGAACGCCCCCAGCACCAGTGCCAGGAGCGCGCTGCCGCGGCCGGCGCGGTCCATCAGGTTGCCGCTCACGAAGGTAAGCACGGCTCGCGCCGCGCTCATGGCGGAAATGGCGAGACCCACGACCGCGGGCGTGAACGCGAGGCCCTCGCCGGCGTAGAGCGGCAGCACCACGCGGCTTTGTCCGATGACCGGACCGGTGAGCAGCATGGACAACGCGATGAGCGGCCAGACCACGCGGGGCAGGCGCAGGTCGTCGAGGCTGAACATGCGCGCTCTGCGCTCGGGACGGGACGGGGCCCCGCCGCGAATGACGGGAAGCGCGACTGCCGCGGCGCACAAGCTGAGCACCGCCGTCACGATCAGGGCCGCCCGCCAGTCGAACGCGGCGGCGATGACGCCCGCCAGCGCCGGACCGATGAACGCACCCACCTGGACTCCGGACATCACGCGCGAGGTCACGCGACCGCGCTGCTCGGAGTCCGCCTGCGACACGGTGTAGGCGATGCTGCTCGTCGTCATGAACGTGGCGCCCACCGTGCCGATCAGCTTGCCCGCGAGCAGGACGACGTATCCGGGCGCCAACGCCATGAGCAGCGTGCCCGCTGCAAGCCCCAGCCCGCCGCCAGCGATCGGCACGCGGGCGGGCAGCCGGTCGGCGACCATACCGGCGGGAATGTTGGTGAGGACGCCCGCCAGCGCCTGAGCCGAGAAGATCAGTCCGAGCTGGGCGTAGGTAAGCCCGAACTCGTCGCGGATCACGACGAGCAGCGGCCCCGGAGCGGTGGCCACGACGGCCGTTACCGCCAGGACGGCGAAGACCGTGACGAAGTCGGCGCGTGGTCGTGCCATAGGCGCGGTTACAGGGGCGACGCCTCAGCGCCGCCCAGCAATGCTACGCCCGTGGCCGCCTGCAGAGGGCGCGGGGGGCCTGCCCCTACGCCAAGAGGTCTCGCAGCCGCTGCTCCAGGTCGGCCTTGGCTTCGGGCTGAGGCTCCATGAGCCGCGCGTCGCGCAGGCTGCCGGCAATCGGCTGGTGGTCGGTGACCAGGTGCGGATCGCCGCCTTCCTCGTTGATCAGCTCGATCAGAAGTCGCTCCACAAGCTCTGCCCGCACGCCGGCGTGCGCCGGATCGTCCCACAGGTTGTGCAGGTCCTCCGGGTCGTCCTTGACGTTGTAGAGCTCGCCGTACTCGGTCGTGCCGTAGTGCAGCAGCTTCCAGTCCTCGGTCACGAGCATCTTGACCCGCTGCGTGATGGGCGCTGGATGCGCCTTGCCAAGGCCGACGAGCTCGGGACGACCGCTGCCGAAGATGGCGATGCGCTCCACGATCACCGCGTCGCGATGCGCTTCGGTCTCGCCGCGCAGGAGCGGGGCGAAGCTGCGGCCCTCCTGGCCGACCAAGGGATCCGCGCCCGCGAGGTCGAGCCACGTGGGCACGAGGTCGAGCTGCGTCATCACGCCGCCGTGCACGCGGCCCGCCTCGACGGTCAGCGGGTGGCGCCAGAGCAGCGGCACGCGGTTGACGCACTCGTAGGACATCATCGGCTTGGCGGCGATGCCGTGATCGTTGAGACCCTCGCCGTGGTCCGAGCTGAAGATCACGTGGGTGTTTTCGGCCAGGCCCAGCCGCTCCAGCTCGGCCAGCACGCGGGCGATTCCGTCGTCGATGAAGGTGGTCATGCCGTAGTAGTGGGCCACGATCTCGCCGTGGTGGTCGCCGTCCCAGCCGCTTGTAGTGTCGTAGCCCTGGTAGGGGAGTCCGTCGCGGGCGTATTGATACTGTGGCGGCTTGTTGCTCACGTCCTCCCGAGGGACGGCCGACGGCATGTCTGCGGGGTCGTACATGTCGCAGTAGGGACGCGGCGGCGTGAAGGGCTGGTGCGGGTCGTAGAACGACATCCAGAGAAAGAATGGCCGCTCACTGCCGTGGTCCCGCAGCCAGTCGACGGTGCGGTCGGCGGTGCGATGGGTGTAGTGCCACTCGGCGGGGACGGCGTTCTTCCAGCTATGAAACGCGCCGGTGCGCGGCTCCAGCGCGTTGACCGGCTTCCACAGCTCCAGGCCCTCGGGGTGATGCCGCTCCAGCCAGACGCGCCAGTGGCCCTTGGGATAGGTGTGGGCGCCCAGGATTTCGACATAGTCGAAGCCAAAATACGGTCCGTACCAGAGGCCGTCGTCGGGATCGACCGGCGCGCCGGGCGGCGGGTGTTCCGGGAGCACGTCCTCGTATTCGCCGCTCTTGAAGTGGGGCTTGCCGACCAGCGCCGTGGCGTAGCCGGCTTGGCGGAGCGAGTCGCCCACCACGGGGATGGCCTCGCTGAGATTGACGTTGTTGAAGACGTGATGCCCGCGCTGGCTGCGTCCCGTAATCATGCTGGCGCGGGCGGGGGCGCAGATGGCATTGGTGGGATAGGCGCGGTCGAAGCGCATACCGTCGCGCGCCAGGCTGTCCATCGCCGGCGTGCGGATGCGCGGGTTGTGGATGCCCAGCGCGTCCCACCGCTGCTGGTCGGTGGTGATGAAGAGGAAATTCGGCTGAGAGGTGGTGGGCATTTGGATGGGTGGTTGTTGCGGAATTAGGCGTTCACCCTAACCGCCCCGCCTGGCCGCGGCCAAGAGTGGCTGGCCCTTGACCTGTCATTTCGAGCCGCAGGCGAGGAATCTAAGGACGCTGTGCATTTTCCCTGCCCCTTGGACTCCTCGCTGCGCTCGGAGTGACAGAGTGGGCGCCCGGAGTGACGCGGTGGGCGCTCGGAGCGACAGGGAGGTGCTTCGGTGGCCCGCGCTGCGTGCAGCGTGGGACCGGCCGCTCACGAAGCTCCCAGGCTGCGCGCAGTCTGGACCACCAGATTGTCGGTCGTTGACATGTCATTCCGAGCCGCAGGCGAGGAATCTAAGTGGCGAGCCACTGGCAAGACGCCATTCGTCTCCTCACGGGTCACCGCCGGGTTCAGTCATCTGAGACTCCTCGCTGCGCTCGGAGTGACAGAGCGGGCGCTCGCAGTGACAGTTGATGAGACTCGCCGGAGGGCGCTTCGCGAACCGCCCCTACCTCCGCGTGAGCGCGGCGTCGGAGGCCGCCGGAACGCCGCGGCCGCTCGGCGCCCTCAGTCCAGGTGCCAGACCTCGGGCGCGAAGAACATATGACCGTCCTCGTCGGTCAGCTCCTCGATCACGTCCTCGAACCACGCGCTCCAGCGGGTGTTGACGTCATAGGACCCGATTTTGCCAAAGGACGTGGCGACGTCCGGCTCGCACTCCGCGTAGGCGATGATCTGGAGTCCGCGCCGAAAGAGCGAATAGTTGGTGAAGCCCGACTCTTGGATGGCCTCCACCAGCTCCGGCCAGATTTCGTCGTGCCGGCGCTTGTACTCGTCCTCGGTGCCGGGCTTGATCTGAAAGGTGAAGCAGACCCGCTCCATGGGAACCTCCGTGCGCTTCGCATGCCTGACGTGCCGAGGCTACCGCGCCACCGATACCCCTGCCGGACGGGGCGCTCAGACCTCCTCGACGACGGTGGCCTCGATACCGCGATGCAGGTCGCGGTGGGTGTAGTAGTAGACCACCAGCACGCGGCCGTCCCGCAGCTCGACGGCCCAGGGATAGCCGCAATCGGAGGTCATGGAGTCGCTGCGCACGTCGAGGACGGGGCAGGTGTCGAGGTCGGCGCACTCGGGGTCCGTGACGCGCACGATGCAGCCGCGCTGCCCGTCCCAGCGCGTGCCGGTGGTGACGAAGACGCGCCCGTCGCTGAGCGGGAGCATGTGGCTCGGGCTGCCGTAGATCGAGGTCGGACGCCACGGCGACCAGCTTTGCCCGTTGTCATCCGACTCGACCCGCGCAACGATGGTGCCGCCCTGCCGCCCCGACAGTTGGATTCGCGGCGAGCCCCTCGGATGGCAGCGATAGAGAACCACCAGGCGGCCGCTGTGCGTGCGGTGAATGGTCGGCTCGCTGAAGTGCACGATCGGGTCCTCGGCGATGCGGCCGCCGTAGGTCCAGGTCTCGCCAAAGTCGTCGGAGACGCGCAGCATGCCGAAGTAGGGCTGCTCGCCGCGGGGACGCTCGGTGGCCTTGCTGGGCTTGAGCAAGCGGCCGCCGGGCAGCTCGAGCAAGCCGCTGCGGCACACCCCCGAATGCTCCGCCGGATGGCCCCATTCGGCGTCCGGAAGGCGGGGAAACCGCATCGGATTGGTCCAGGTGCGCCCGCCGTCGCGGGAGCGCACCCAGAACGGGATCCCCGGTCGGGAGATCCAGGTCGAATGCTGCGGCGACCCGACGTCGCGCGCGTGCGGCGGCTTGCGAAATGTGAAGTCGGCGAATCCCTGGGCGGGCACGAGCTCGTTGCTCGACGCGTGGAGAAAGATGCTGCCGTCGCTGAGCGTGTGCGTGCCGAAGTCGATCACGCCGCCGCGCGGGTCGTTGGTGACCAGCCACGGCTCGCTCCAGGTTTGGCCCTCGTCGCGCGACGCGACCGCGCGCACGTCGAACAGCGGATGGCTGTGGTGGGCGTGGCCGAGATGCGGCGCGCGATGAAACAGTACCAGCAACTCGCCCTCAGGCGTGCGGACGACGTTGGGCGCGGTGGCGTAGTGCCCGGTCTCGCGGTAGACGGTGACGTGCTCGACGACGCGCCAGCTCATGGGATTGATGGAGACGTGTCGCGGCAGAGGGGCATACGCGTGCCTCCGGTTCGGCGGATGGTGGTTGGCAGTCTACGCGGCGTGGGTTGACGGCCTGAGCATCGGCCTCGGCCGGCGGTGCGTCCCCTCACCCCGACCCTCTCCCCATGGGAGAGGGAGCCGGACCTCGCCCGCGAAAAGGCCGGTTAACCGGGCAGCAGGCTCGGGCCATCACCGTGATAGGCTGCCGCACCAGAATCGAGCCCCAGAGTCACGCGGAGGCGCACTGGTCATGAGTTCGTCACGGCAGGCCACGATCGAGTCGTGCATCCGGCGTTTTCGCTCCGGCACGCTCACCGAGGCAGACCTGCGAGACACCCTGCAATCGCTGGCCGACGACGAGGGCAAGCGCCAGGAATTGCTGTACGTGCAGGCCGGCACCGCGTCGGTCAACTCGGCGGTGATCGGCATGTTCATCGCGCGGGACGGTGAGATCGACGAGGGTCCGCCGAACCCCGACGATATGCCCTACGACACCGTCATGGACGCCCTGAACGACGGCTGGCGCATCATCAAATTCCCCGAGCTGGCCGTGATGCTGGACGAAACGAAGCTGCACGGACCGGGGGTCGAGTTCATCCTGGAGAAGGTGAGGTAAGCCCACCATGCGCACGCACGACTGCGAACCGACGCTCACCGATTCCCAGGTCCTCGACTTCTGCAAGTCGGGCTATCTGCCGCTGGAGGGCGTGGTTCCCGACGACGTCAACCAGCGCGTCGTCGATTTCATGAACGACCATGCGCCGCACATCGAGCCGGGTGATTTCGCCAACCACGAGCCCAACGAGATCCTCGACGAGGACTGGTTCGTGGACGGAGTTCTGTGCAACCCCGTGGCGGCCGGCGCGGTGCGCTGCTTGCTGGGATCAGACTTTGCGCTGCCCAGGATCATGTCGAGCCACCGCGTCCACATGCCGGCCCGCGCCTACGGCTGGCACCGTGACGGCGGCTCGCTGTCGAGCCACGAGCTCAACTACCTCCAGGTCTACTACTACCCGCAGGACACGACGGTCGAGATGGGCGCCACAGCCTTTCTGCCCGGCTCGCACCTCTACTGGCCCTTCGGCCAGGGCAGCTCCGGGCTCTACGGCATGTTCCGCGGCACGGTGTCGAGCGCGGCGCCCGCCGGGTCGATCTTCATCTCGGCCTACTCCGTGTGGCACCGGCGCACGAAGTCGACGGCTTCGGGCATTCGCAATCTGCTGAAGTACAACTACTGGCGCACCACGGTGCCGCGGCGCGACTGGATTCGCGAGCCGGACTTCGACCCGGCGACGGCCGTCTACGGCCCCGGCCCCGATGCGGCGCCCGCGCCGCGCCAGTCTTACCTAGCGGTGGCCCGTATGTATTTCTGGCTGTGCGGTCGCCTGGACGATTTCCAGGCGCTGGGCGGCCAGGGTTGGCCGAAGGTAGGGCCGGTGGACTACCGACCCTACGGCTACCCCGGCGACCCCACCGATCCGCGCGTCCAGCAAAAGGCGAGCTGAACCCGCGCGCAGAGACTCTTGCGCAATCCCTCCGTCATTCCGGCGGAAGCCGGAATCCAGTCCGGTCGAATACCGAGGCGCGCCGGTTGCTTTGCGTCGGGCGGGTCCGAGACCCGCCCCTACCGGACACTGCAAACGTCTCCACCGGCGGTCGCGCCGTGACCATGCGGGGCCGCGTGATCGTGGGCACCGCCAATTGGAACGACCTGCGCGGGTTCTATCCGCGCGGGACGAAGCCGGGTGACAAGCTGGCGGCCTACGCCACGCGGCTGTCGGGCGTGGAAGTGAATGCCACCTTTTTCCGCATGATCGCCCCGACGGCCGTCGCCGCCTGGGCGGACCAGACGCCGAACGGGTTCATGTTGAGCCTGAAGGCGCATCGCTTCGTCTCAAGCTGGTTGCGGAATCCGGACAAGGCCGACGCGATGGGCTTTGCGCGGCACCTGGCGATGGCGCGGCCGCTGGTCGACGCGGGAAAGTTCGCCGGATACCTGCTGCAATTCCCCGGCAAGCCGAGCGCGACGATTGACTTGGAGCGTTCGCTGAGTGTGCTGCGCGAGGGCTTCGGCGAGTTGCCCTTGGCGGTGGAGCTGTCCGACCCGCCCGACGACGAGCTCGGCGCGCGGATCCCGGAGGCGCTGCGAACCCACAACATGGTGCGCGTGCGTCACGACCCGTCGGCGTCGGATGCGGCGGCCTTGCCGACGGATGCCGGTGACCTGGCGTACTTCCGGTTCCGCGGTCCGGCGGCTGCTTTGAATGGCGGTGGCGATGGACGCTTGCGGTACAGCGACGCCCAGATTCAAGAACGTGCCACTATCGTCCAGCGGGCGAGCGAGGCGGGGCAACGGACCATGGTCGTGTGCTACGGCAAGAAGGACGTGGATACCGCCGACGCCGCGCTGCGGCTGACCGCCGAGCTCGAGCGACTCGGAGTTGCCGTTGGCTGATCACTCGCCGCGATCTCCGAACGCGCCGCCCGTACCCGCTGGCTACGACGGACCGCGGGCGTGCGACCCGCATGAGTTCGGGGCCATGCTCGACCTGCAGAACCTGGCGTTGCGGACCCTCAACTCACGCGCCGGGGAGCCGACGCGCATGCCGTCCATGGGCTTGGACTGGCCGCACGTCTACTACCCCGCAAACCTCGACAACATCCGCGTGATCACGCACGACGGGCTGGTCGTGAGCGCGGTGGCCATCGCCCCAACCACGGTGCGCACGCCGCGCGGCCGGCTTGAGCTTGGCGGCATCAATGGCTTCGTCACGCACCCGGACCACCGCCGGCTCGGGCTCGGGACCGCCGTGTTGCACGACGCGCACCGGGTCATGCGGGAGAGCGGACATCACGTCGCCATGCTGGGCACGGTGAGCCAGAACTACTATCGCCGCTTCGGCTGGGAAATGGGCACGCGGCAGCGCAGCCACACCCTGGATCGGGCGAACATCACCCTGCTGCCGCCGAGTCCCGACGTTGAGATCACCGAGGACTGGCGCTCGCACGTGGCGGCGCTGACGGCCATGTATGCGCGCGAACCCATGGGCGCCGACCGCGACGCGCACTACTTCACCTTGGTGGCGCAGTCGCGGGCCGACCGGCTGCTCGTGGCGCTGAGCGGAGGCGAGCCGGTTGCGTACATTGCCCAGTGGCAGCGGGAGGTGCTCGAATACGGTGGCGACGTGGCGGCAACCGTGACGCTGCTGCGGCGCGTGCTGCGCGATATCGACGATCCCCGCGCCAGCACCACCGACCGTCCGCCCGGCGAGAGCACGGTGGTGACGCTCGACGTGATCGTGCCCGAATCGAACGACGGCCTCGCCGGCCTGCTGCTGGAGACCGGCATCCCGTTCGGCCAGACCCATCACTACATGATCAAGGTGATTGACCTGGAGTCGCTGCTGGGTGCACTCGATCTGAACGACATCGAGGCGACGCCGACCGCCGACGGGTGGCGGCTACAGCGCGGCGACCGCACGCTCGACGTGAGCGAGTGCGAGCTGGTGAAGCTCTTGTTCGGCCCGGAGCGGTTTCCCGACTTCGCGCCGGATCTATTTCCGCTGGACTTCTTCCAGTGGAAGCTCGACCGGATGTAAATCCGATTCGCTAGGTCCTGCTTCAGCAACCTGCAAAAAGGGCCGTTCGTGGTGAGCCTGTCGAACCATGAACGGCCCTTCGACTGGCTCACTGCGAGCAGGCGAGTGGCCTTATGAGGCAAGCATCCCCGGATTCCACCTGATCGCCGTCACCTGGGTGTGCCCGATGGCGGCGTCCCACACGGTGCGCGCGGGCTCGTGGTCGCAGCTTCCGACGATCGAGAGCACGTCGCCGTCGTCCAGCGTCACGCTGGCGCTGAAGCCGCTGACGCCGCCGCCGTAGTAGAGGTAGACGGCCTCGTCGGCCCAGGTTTCGCCGGAGTCGCGGCTCAACATGACGCGGCCGCTCGGCGGGCCGGGGCCGTAGCGCGTGTCGTGAACGACGGCGATGGTCCCGTCGCCGGCGACCGCGGGCGCGCCGAAGCATTGGCCGAAGACGGTGGTGAGCTGGCGCAGGTTGCCCCAGGTGCGGCCCTCGTCGGGCGAATCGGCCAGGAACACGTGCTTCCAGGCCAGATTGCCGCGCGCGCCCTGAGGCTCCAAATCCTCGGGTCCATCGTCCGGCATGAGGGGTCGCTGGTAGCGCACGACTGCCAGCAGCCGGCCGCCGCCGAGCTCCGCGACCGCGCCTTCGGTGCCCCAGTCGCACACGAGCGAAGGCTCCGACCAGGTGTGGCCGCCGTCGCTCGATCTGAATGCCAGCAGGTGCATGACGCCGCTGGCGGGAGGCTCCCACACCAGTCGGTCGCGGCAGCAAAAGAGCAGGAGCAGCGTGCCGCCGTCGATGACCCGCATGGAGTGGTAGTAGCGCTCGTCGTAGCGGGTCGGCAGGGACAGGCTGGAATGCAGGCTCCAACTGCGGCCCTGGTCGGTGGAGCCCATGATCTCGATGGGATCGGTGCGAATGCCGTCATTCGAGCCGACGTGCACCAAGGTTCCGTCGTCGAGAACGGCAATTGGACCCCGGTACGGATACATGTCGAGGCCCAAAGTGGCCGACGGCTCTCGGCCAGCCGCGTCGCCGCGCGAATAGGCCGTCCACGTGCGGCCCTCGTCGTCGCTGCGGCACATCAGCGAGCCCTGGTTGACGAATATGGCGCCGTCCGGAGCGCGCGCCGCATGGATCATCTGCGGGTGACCCGCGGGATCGTGTGGCAGCGTCGACTTGGCAACCGGCACGCGGTGCAGCCGTCCGCCGGTGGCGTGCAGGATGTAGTCGGACGCCTGCATGTCGGCCAGGTCGTCGCCCGACGGCCAGGGCGCGCCGCCGAGGTTGCCGGTGTCACCCGGCGCGGCGAGTTTCATAGGGTCCGGCTCCGGTATCGGCATTGGCATCCCCTCTTTTCCACCCTCACCTTAACCTTCTCCCCGGTCTGAGTAGAAGGGGGAAGGTTGGGATTGGAGTCCACGGGCGGCGTTCCCTAAGGTTCGCGCCCGCTAGGCGTCGTCGACCGGCAGTTCCGGAGCAACGGCCGTCGGCGCCTCGCGCACGTTGCGCCGCGTCACGACGCGCCACAGCCGGTATCCCAAATCGAGCCCGACCCCGAGCACGATCGTCCCCACGATCACAAAGAACACGATCGTCTCGATCATGGGCGCATCATGCCGGGTGCGGGCGCTCAGCCGATGCCAAGCGTCTCACAGAGCCGATCCAGCTTGCACAGCGCGTCGGTGTCCAAGTGGCTCTCAGCCGGCGCGCGGAAATGGCTGTGGGCGATCACGCCCTCGCGCCGCAGCATCTCTTTGTAGACCGCCCCGCCGATGGCATTGAGGGGTGCGATCTCGCGCTGCCAGGTCTCGCGGGCGGCCTCGCGTTTGCCCGCGTGCCACAGATCCCAGATGCGCGCGAACGAGCCGACCAGGGCGGCGTGGGGCATGGTGCCTTGCGATCCGACTTCCAGCTCCTCGATCAGCGCGCTGCCGCTGGCGCCGCCGATGATCGTGACCCGATCGCCGGCGCTGGCGATGGCCTCGGCGACGGATTCCGCCGGCGGCGCGCTTTCGACCTTGGCGTATTGGATTTGCGGCACCGCCCGAGCCAGCGCCGCCAGCTCGTCGCCCGAGAGGTGCGCGCCGGTCATCACCTGCAGGACGATTGGGATGTCGACGGCCGCGGCGACTGTCCGGAAGTAACCGTGAAGCTCCGCTTCCGAAAGGCCATTGGCCGGCGGAATCAGCATCACCGCCGACGCGCCGAGCGCCTCGGCCTCCTGGCTGGCGCGCACGGCGAGCACGGTGGCGGGATACCCGGTTGACATAACGACCGGTATGCGCCCGCGGGCCTGCTCGATGACGACCCTCGCCACCAGCGTGCGCTCGACCTCGCTCAGCTTGGGGATTTCGCTGCCGAAAGCGATTCCCAGGCCGTGCGCGCCGGCGTCGACGCAGTGGTCCACCTCGCGGCGCAGGCTCTCTTCGTCCACCCGGTCGTCGAGATCGAACGGAGTCTTGAGAATGGGAATGACGCCGCGAATATCGCCCATGGCCCCTGGCTCCGGTAGCCTGCTGCGCTGCATTGATAGCAGACCACACCGTGGCCTTACGTCGCCAGGGGCCCCTGGTGGCGTCCGGCGGTCTATCACTTAGCGGAACGCCGCTGCCGTGGCTGAGCCGGTGGCGTGCCGCCGGGCATACTGACGCCCGTGGCTCTGCCGTCATTCCCGCCTCCCTTCCGTCATTCCCGCGGAGGCGGGAATCCACCGCCACGATGCCTGGAGCGGTCCGGGCGCCTCGCACGTACCCTGCACCTGCCGGGCTGATGCAACGGAGTCCCTAAGCCAATGACCGCTGCCGCCAGCGACATCCGCGTGGTGACCTTCGACGGTCCCGGCACGCCCCCGGTGCTGCGGCGCGTTCCCCGACCCTCGATACCGCCGCGAGGCGCGCTGATCCGCATCGAGGCTTGCGGGGTATGCGGCACCGATTTGCACATCCTGCAGGGGCACTGGCCGGGTGCGCTGCCATGGCCGATCACGCTGGGTCACGAGCTGGCGGGCGTGGTGGAGGAGATTGGACCGGACCTGCGGGCAGACGCCGCCGGCGTGGCGCTCCGCGAGGGCGACCACGTGATGCTGCCGCCGCTCAACGCCTGCGGCGTGTGCGAGGTCTGCGTGGACTCGCCCGAGCGCGCCAACAAGTGCCTAAATCCGACCTACTACGGGCGCAAGATCCCCTTCGAGCGCCCGCCGCATCTCTGGGGCGGTTGGGCCGACATGCTGTTCGTGGACCTGGACGCCTTCCCCGCCACCAAGCTCTTTCGGCTGCCGGATGACATGCCGCTGATGGTGGGCACGCTGGTCGAGCCCTACAGCTCCGTGACGCGGGCCTTCAACCGGGTGGACGCGCTGGGAATTGGGGCGGGTACCGCGGGCGCGTCGGTGGTGATCCAGGGCGCCGGACCCATCGGCCTGCTGGCCACCGTCGCCGCGCGCCAGCGCGGGGCCGCGACGGTGGTGACGGTCGGCGATCCGGAGACGCCGCGACTGGCCCTGGCGCGTGCCTTTGGCGCCGATGCCACCGTGTCGCTCGCGGCGACACCGGACGCCGCGGATCGAATAGCGGCGGTGCACGAGGCCGTCGGAGGCGCGGGCGCCGACATCGTGATCGGGTGCTCGGGTAATCCGGCCGCCGGACCCGAGGGCGTGGAGATGCTGCGCGACGGCGGGACGTTCGTGGAGATGGGGCAGTTCACCGACGCCGGGAGCTTCGACACCAGCTGGCATCGCATCTGCACCAAGGAGATCCAGCTGCTCGGCAGCTGGGCCTTCACGCCCCACGAGGTCGCCCAGGCCATGCGCGACCTGCACGCCATCCAGTCCGACCATGACTGGCCGCGCCTGCACACCAACTTCGCCCTGAGCGAGCAGGGCGTGACGGCCGCGATCGCGGCGGCCACGAATATGACCGCCCTCAAAGCGACAGTGGTGCCGGGGATGGTGGACAGCAGCTGACCAAGCGAACAGAAAGGTCATTCCGAACGGAGTGAGGAATCTAAGAATGCTCTGAAAAAGCCCATGGATTTGACCCCGATCCGTTCGCCCTGAGCGAAGTCGAAGGGCCGTTCATGGTTCGACAAGCTCACCACGAACGGATTGGGGTGCGGTTCAGGGATTTGTTCAGAGATTCCCTAAGGGCGTTGTGCGTTCTCCCCGCCCCTTAGGTTCCTCGCCTGCGCCTCGGAACGACAGAAACGAGAAGCCTCCGGTGGCCCGCGCTGCGTGCAGCGTGGGACTGGACACGGGTGAATCTCCAATGCTGCGCGCAGCATGGGCTACCGGACCAGAGCACGACCGAATGCCGTACGCTAGCCCCCAATGGACCGCCTTCCGCGCACGATCCGCACGCCGCGACTGACCCTGCGGCCGTTCGAGCTGCGTGACATCGAGCCCCGCCAGGTCTATTGCAACGACGCCGAATGGGCCCGCTATTTCCCACTTCCGTTCCCCTATACGCGCCGTGACGCGGAGGAATTCGTCATCGGACGGATGCTGGACGACTGGGGCAACGACCCGTCGTGGTGGGCAGCCGATCTGGACGGGGAACTGATCGGACACATCGGGCTGTGGCCCGACCCGCAGAACCGTCACGCGGAGGTCGGCTATGCCATCGCCAGGCCGCGCTGGGGCCTGGGCTTCGCCACCGAGGTCGTGAGCGCCGTGGTCAACGCGGTATTCACCACCACCGACCTGGAGCGGGTGTACGCCCGCGCCGACGTGCGCAATGGCGCCTCGCGGCGGGTGCTGGAGAAGGTGGGCATGGTCCAGGTCGGCGAGGTTCGCGACAACCGCGTCGCGCATGGCCAGCGCGTCGACGACGCCTTCTACGCGGTGCTCAAATCCGACTGGCCCCCCGCAGGAGACGCGAGCGACTGAGCCCGCGCGGCGCTATCATCGCTGCCGTCACCGTCTGCCCACCCCGTAGTTCCATGAACGAGTTTCGCGACTCGACCGACCTCGTCGGCGATGCGGACCGCCTGCGCGCCCGCGCCGAAGCGGACGGCTATCTCTTCATACGCGACCTGTTGCCGGTCTCGAACCTGGAGCGCGTGCGGCTGGAGTTTCTCGAGGTCCTGCGGGACGAGGGCTATACCGACGCCGAGGGCTACCGGGACCAGCTGGTGAACCCCGCCGGGATCCCGGAGGGCCGCGGGAGCATCCCCAACGACACCTACGCGCGGCTCTACCTGCTCGAATCGTTCCACGCGCTGCAGCTGGAGCCGGCGTTGCTCGGGGTCATGGAGGCTTTGCTCGAACCCCCGGTGCTCGCCCATCCCAGCATCATCTCCCGCGTGATGTTCCCGCAGCGGGAGATGTTCACCACGCCCGCGCATCAGGACTTCCCGCACGTGCAGGGCTCGGCCGATGTCTACACGGCGTGGTTTCCGCTGCACGACTTGCCGGCCTCGATGGGTGGGCTGGCGGTCGCGGCCGGCTCGCACCGCCGGGGCGTCTACGACTATCGACCGGCCCTCGGCGCGGGTGGCATCGCCGTGATTGATCCGCTGAAAGGCGCCTGGGCGACCAACGAGTTTCGCCAGGGTGACGTCCTCATTTTCCACAGCCTGACGGTGCACCGTGGCTTGCCGATCAGGGGCGACCGGTTCCGCATGTCCGTCGATGGCCGTTACCAATGCGCTCGCGAGCCCGTGCTCCAACGGAGCCTGCTGCCGCATATGGGCGTGACGACCTGGGACGAGGTCTACGCCGGCTGGGAGTCGGACGACTTGAAGTACTACTGGTCCGACCTCGAGACCACGATCGCCGAAGTCAACGATGTCCATCTCGAGCAGGTGGACGCTCTGACGCTCGAGGAGTTCGAAGACGGGACGCTGCCGCCCGAACTGGTGAACAAATCGCTCGGCGCGTTGGAGCGAATCATCGAGCGCGACGATCCGACGCTGCGCGAGCGGGCGGAAGCCGTGCTGGCCGCGCATGACGCCGCCGGCGAGTCGTAAGCGCTGCGGTCAGGTGAGGGAATGACGGTCCGGTCGGCCTCCGACGACGCCCAGCCGCACGACGCCCCGGCGGTCGCGACCGGTGGGCGCGGCCCGCGTCGCGTCTCGAACGTCAACACCACCGACATCCGCAGCGCCATCGAGCTGGGCGCGCGCGCCATGGCCCGCTGCTTCAACGCCGACGACGACGATCTCCCCTTCATGTACTCCCGCTTGTGGCCCGACGGCTGGTTCGGGTTCAGCCCGTGGCACTGCGCCGTGCAGGTGTCGGGCCGTCACCTGGAAGCGATGCTGCGGGCCGCGGAGGTCACCGGCGCGCCGGTGGACGAGGAAGCCATCGCCAAGCACACGCGGGGGTCGTTGTTCTCCTTCACCGGGCGGGTGCCGCTGCCGTGCAACCGGCGCGAGATGGGCGGGCCGCTGGTCGAGGTGGACGAGCACAGCATTCGCGAGGGATTCCATGGGCTCAGCGCGCTGGTGCGCCACCGCGGTAACGACCAGGCGGCGGAGCTGGCCGAGCGCTGCATCGCGGCGATCCAGGAGTTCTGGTCGCCGGAGAGCGGTTGGGACCTGGCGTCGCTCAATCGCCGGTCCGGCCTGGACTTTCAGGCGCGCCCGACCTTCGTCGAGGGTGTGGGTCGAGCCATCGGGCCGCTGGTCAAATATGTGCGCACGACCGGATCGGTCGCGGCGCTGGAGCTGGCGCAGACCCTGAAGGATCACGCGCTCGACAAGTTCTTCCTGCCGGACGGCTCCTACGAAACCGAGCGCTTCGGGGCGCACGGGCACTCGACGACCTGCGTCATGTCCTCGCTGGCGCAGCTGGCCGACCTGACCGACGACGCCGCGTTGCTCGAACGGGTCCGCACGTTTTACGACCGGGGCTTGTGGACCATCCGCGACGAGATCGGCTGGGTGATGGAGCGCAGCGACGCTGGCCGCAACCCCGACCAGGGCGAGTTGAACAACACCGGCGACATGCTGGAGACGGCGCTGATCCTGGCGCGGCGGGGCTACCCGAGCTACTACGACGACGCCGAGCAGATGCTGCGCGCGCACATCCTGCCGTCGCAGTTTCGGGACACGTCGTTCACGGGGCCGGCGCCGGAACCCGACGACAGCGACGCGCGCCGCGACGTGGCCGATCGCGCGCTGGGGATGTTCGGCTTCTGCGCCCCCTACGCGCACCGACCGATCGGAATTCCAGAAGTCGCGCCCAGCTGGGACATCGTCGCCGGCACCACGGGCTCGCTCTGCGAGGCGTTCGCGGACGCCGTGCGCCGCGACGGCGACGTCACCCGCGTAAACCTGTGGTTCGACCGCCACACCGCCGACGCGCTGGTGGAGTCAAAGTATGCGGAGGGCATACTCCAGGTCACGCCGCTCCGCGGCGGGCCGGTCGCGATTCGCATTCCGGATTGGCTCAATTTGGACGATATCGAGGTCGAGCCGGCCGGGCTCGAGCGTCGCTTCGCCGGCGGCTACCTGGAGTTCCCGAGCCCAACGCCCAATCAGACCATCACCCTGCACGCGTCGCTGCCCACGCGGGAGCTGGTGCTCAAACACCGGACCCGTGACATCCGCGTGCGGTTGCGCGGCGCCGCGGTCGAGGCCATGGACAGCTTCGGCACGGACTTCACCTACTTCGATCCCCTCGACTGACGGTGCATGGGCGGCTGCCAGCAGCCAAGTGCTCAACGCCGCGCGAGCCGTTCGTGGTGAGCCGGTCGAACCATGAACGGCCCTTCGACAGGCTCAGGGCGAACGAATCTTCGTCAAAGGCAGATCGGACGGCCTTATCGCTTGGCCGCCCATGGCCTGCTGGGACGCCGACTGTCGGTCCGGTGTAGCATCGGTCCGACATGAGTCGCGCGCGGGATACGAGCACGGCATGAAGGTTCGAGCGGTCGACTTCGTTCAGATCCAGGTGCGCGACATGGACCGGGCCCTGGGCTTTTATCGCGACGCCCTGGGGATGCCGGTCGGCCAGGCGTGGGGCGACGAGTGGGTGGAGCTGGCGGCCGGCGACACCACGATCGCGCTGGCGGCGGAGGTCGAGGGCGTGGCCGTCGCGTTGTCCGTCGATAGCGTGAGCGACGCGATCCAAGAGCTCAAGGCGAAGGGTGTGGAGGTGGTGGCCGGACCCCAGGGCAACGAATGGTGCGCCAGCGCCGCAATCCGGGACCCGGAGGGCAACCTGCTTGTGCTGCACCAGCGACACGACGGCACGGTGGGATAGCGAGACTCTTGCGTACGTCTTCGTCTTTCCGGCGCCGGCCGGACTCCAGGCTGGTCGATTCTCCAGGTGCCCTCGTGGCATGTGCTGGGGGCGGTTTGCGAACGAACCCTGCCGGGTATCTGCGGAGTCTTGCCGATCGTCTCGGCGATTGGGTCGCACGAAAAAGGCGCGAGCGGGCGAACGCATGGGGCCATCTGCCGAACGCCGACTTTTCAGGGCCGAATCGGTTCTACGTGTCGAGGGCCAATGGCCATTCCGACTTTCGCAAGGCCGCAGGTGCGCGCCGCTACGCGCCCGGTGTGATCCGCCGCTACCAGCCGGTCGTCAGGTCACCGGAAGCATTGCCGCGGCGTCCGGCTGCTCCGCTTCGCTGGGCGCGTCTGGCGGTGACGGGCTTTCGAGTGGTCCCCCGCAGGGCGTTGGGCGTGTTGAGAGGCATCCTGCGCCTGCTGCTGGACGAGTCGTCCACCTCATCTCGCACCCAGCGCGTGATTACCGACGCGTCGATTCGACACAACATGCCCATCCACACCCTGTCGGGCTACGGGGCGTCGGATCTGAACTAGCGGAGGCTCAGGGGCGTCGCGACATTGCGCGACTGGGCATCGACGCTGCAATCGGCCGACCGCAAGGCGCATCGGTGCCAGTCCAAATCAACATCCGCAACGTTCCCGAAGAGGTGCGCAACGAGTTGGCGTCGCGCGCGGCCCGTCGCGGCCAGTCCATGCAGGAGTTCCTGCGCGGCGAGCTGGAGCGCATCGCGTCGCGGCCCTCCAACGACGTCTTGCTGGAGGAAGTACGCCGGCGCAAGGAAGCGTTCGGCACGCGCGTGACGGCGTCAGAAATCCTCGAGGCCCGCGACGCCGACCGGCGGTGAGGGCCGTCGTCGACGCATCCGTCCTCGTCGCGGCTCTAGTCGAGACGGGACCCGTAGGATCCTGGGCCGAAGCGGCTGTTGTCGAAGGCCCCCTGGCCGCACCGGAGTTCGTCTTGGCCGAGACGAGCAACATCCTGCGCCGGATGGAGCGATCCGGCCGGATTTCAACGCTTGAAGCCACCGCCAGCCACCGAGACATGCTGCGGTTGGATATTGCGTTGTTTTCGTTCGCCCCGTATGCCGAGCGCGTGTGGGCGCTGCGCGCAAACGTCACCAGCTACGACGCGTGGTACGTCGCGCTGGCCGAGGCCCTCGACTATCCGATCGTGACGCTCGATCGGAGGCTTAGCCGCGCCACCGGACCGAGGTGCGACTTCATCACGCCCCCGCACTAATAGCCGGCCGCGGCACCGTTCAAGTCATTCCCGCGCAGGCGGGAATCCACCCGTCATGCCGGCAAAGAGCCTGCCGTAGGTGAAGTGGGCCGAGATCCAGTTCCGTCGACACCGGTGGCCCGTGATGGTTGGGTAGGGGCGGGTCTCAGACCCGCCCGTTCAGTTGCGCACAAGCACACGGCGCCCACAAACCGTGAACTGCGGTCGCCCCCTCAAAGCTCCCGCAGCTTGAGCCACGCCGGGTGATCGGCAGGTAGCCGCCTGGGTCGGCCGTCCCCGTCCACGAAGGCATTCTGCGTCGCGGCCGTGGCCAGCAGCGTGTCGTCCCGCCGAATTTCGTAGCGCAGCCGCACCCGCAGGCGTGAGATCTCGCCCACCCACACGTCCACGGTCACCACGTCCTCACCCATGGCCGGGGAGATGTAGCGGCAGCTGCATTCGACCAACGATAGAAACAGGCCGCCGGCGGTGAGGTCCGCGTAGCCCAGGTCGATCGCGCGCAGCCACCCGAGCCGGGCCTCTTCGAGCCAGAGGATGTAGCTGGAATGGTGCGCGATGCCCTGCGCGTCGGTATCGGAATAGCGCACGCGCAGGGTCTCGCGGTGAGCGGGCGGCGCATCGGGGGCGTCCAGGCGTTCGCGAGTCATTGGCCGCCTGCCGTGGACTACGCCCCGACGAGCGCGACGAAGGCGTGGATGGCGTTCGCCCCGTCGAGCACCTCGATGCGCACGTCGAACGACGCCGTCTCGCCGGGCTCGAGGGAGTGCAGGGTGCCGTCGGCGCGGTTGCGCGCCCGACCGAGCACGGTCGCGTTGCCGGGCTCGATGCCGGTCACGTAGTCGCCGGGCGTGGTGTTTCGCCAGTGGTTCAGATAGGGCAGCTGATTCTTGTTCCAGGTAAACCCCAGCCCAAGCCCGTCGCCCAGCCCGCGATTGACCAGCGCCGCGTGGACCGTGCCGTCGGCCTCCGCGTCCACGTCGTGAATTAGCACCTGCACCTGCCAGTCGACGGACGGGCCTTCGTAGACCTCCCACCCCTCCGGGCTTGCTCCGGTATAGATGTCGTGGAACCGGCGCGACCGGCTGCGCACGTGGAATCGGGTCCCCTCGTCGAGCAGGGGATGGCCGGGGTTCATGTGATACAGGATCATCATGTGCTGGGTGCGGTGGCCGTGATTGGTCACCGTGTCGTGGATTTCGATGGCGCTTGAGCCCAGCGAAGTTTCAATGCGGCGGACGAGCTCCAGGTTTTCCCCGTAGAGAATCGCCTGGCGCACGCGCCCCTGGACCCACATGCGGTACTCGTCGCCGTCCCACGCGCCGTCCGCCCAGACATTGGTCGCGCCCAGGTTGGACAGCCGTCCGTGCAGGCCCTCCTCGCCCCCCGCGTCGTCGTCGTCCACCGGGTCGCCCACGTTGGTCAGGCCGCCGGTCACCAGCAGGCCGAGCACCGTGGTGCGAATCCAGCCCTGCCCGCCGGGTTCATAGCGCGCGCCCTGCACGTCGCCCGTCGGCGTGCGGAACGCCAGGGGGATGCCGCGATATGAAGCGCTCGAAATGTCCAGGGCGCGCCCCGGGAGCACGGTGAAGCGCAGACCCGACCCCGTGTCGCAATCGACCGCCTCCACGCCATCACCCGAGCCGCCGTCCAGGCGGTATTCGCGGACGCCGCCGACCTGGGAGAGATCGCCAACGCGCGCCATCAACTCCGCGCGGGTGTAGTCACGTCCCCAGAGCGTCGGCATCAGGCCGTCCCCCATCCATAGCGAGAGCCGCATTGTAGGCAGGCTGTCTTGTCGTTCCGAGCGTAGCGAGGAACCTAAGACGTACGTTTTCGGCACCTGAGTGAACTAGCGGCCGCCACCGGGCAGCACGCGACGCTAGTCGATGACGTCCCAGTTGCTCGGCAGCGGGGGAACTGACCATGCCGGGTCTGGATGCCACGTCTCCCAGCCGTCGGCGAACGGCGAGCGGTTCGCCTCCAGCCGGGCGATCGCGCGCTTGCCTTCCGCATAGAAGGCATCGGCTTGAGTCTGGGTGACGAATCCGAGCGCAACCGCTCGTGACAGCTCGTCGTCGTCCTTCCAGTGCCAGCCGGACAGATCGGGACGGACGACGATATCCAAGACGTGGTCGGTGAAGTCGAAGCCAATGGGCGTGCGCTGGTAGGCGCTTTCGAGGTTGATATACCACCGATGGAACCGGTCGCCCTTCCACATAGCGTAGAAGGCGTGCGCGTCGTCCGCGTACTTGATGCGGATCAGATCATCCCGCCATACGTCGTCGACCATCTCCCAGTCGCCAAGCGGCAAGTGGTCCGACCGATAGGTGCTCTTGTTCTTGATTGGCGTGCCGGCGGCGAGGTAAAGGGCCGTGATTCGCTCGGTGTCGGCGATCACCGTCATGGGCATGGCGATTTGGAGTCGCTCGCCCCACACGCTGCGCATGACGACCTGATCGCCGGGACGCCAAGGCTGAACGGTCACCGCAGGCTCGGCGTGGTCCCGAGGCTATTCACCCGCTCGTCCCGGTCGCAGCAGCCGCCGGTCGCTATCCGATGGGCTGATGGAAATACCAGCAGAGCCCGTCCGGCGCGACGACGAAGAACACCTGGAACCTCTGCCCGTCGCGCTCGTCCACGCGCCAGTTCGCGGTGGCGACGCCGTTGGCCTCCAGCTCCTGCCGGGCGCGGTGGATGTCGCTGACCAGGATGGCCGCACCGTCCATGCTGGCATCGCCGCCGTTCACGGCGAAGCCGAACCGCACGCCGTCACGCTCCATGAACACGGTGGGAACCGGGCGGTCGCGGCGCTCCGCTTCGGCGAGGCCGAAGGACCGGCCATACCACTCCGACGCCTGATCGAGGTCCGCGACGGGCAGCGCGAGCACATCGTCCTGAAACGGGTAGGCCGCTTCGAATAGAGGCTCGTCATTCATGGGTGGACTCCGGGGGTTGAGCGTCCACCTGCAATGCCGCAATCGCCCACAGCAGGAAGACGAGGGCCCGCAGCGGGTTCAGCGCCTCCCAGAGGACGTCGTGGTTGACGAAGTAGGCGTTGATGAACAGCACGGTTCCGAGAGCGGCGAAGATCGAGGCGCCGATGCCGTCCCAGAAGCCGCCGCGACGCCAAAGGGTAGCCACGGCAATGGTGCTACAGCCGAGAAATATCGGATTGAGCGTCTTCCAGACGTTCCCGAAATGCTCTGCGGAGAGGGCGTCGGTATACGCGTTGAGAAATCCGATCAGCGCCAGGACGGTCAAAGTCACGCTGCGGGTCCAAGCCACGCGGGAGGTCCCGCGCCAGATCCACCAGGCACCGGAGATACCCATGAGCAACGCGCCGATCTGCCAGAGCCGCCAGGTCCAGTTGTCGGTCGAAGCGAGACCAGGCCGGCTGAACATGTGGGTCTGATCGCCCCAGGCGAACAGCGCGACGCCGAGAACCGCCGCGCAGAGCAGCGCCTGGGCAGCTCCCAGATCACGACGGCGGAATAGGCTGGTCATCACGCGCCCTCCAATCGACATCCGGAATGGCTATGGTCCCACGCTGCACGCCGCACGGGCCACCGGGCCCGAGCGGTCGTGGAGAATTCGTGACTGCGCGGTGGCCGATAGACGGTCGCGGCCTGATGTCCAAGACTAAGGGCGGGCCGCCGTGCGGTCCGCCGAGCGACTAGGAAAAACCCCATGATGCGTCCAATGCTCGAGCGACTCGAGTCGCGCGCGTCGGCCGGCCGACCCGTGACGGTGGCGCTGGCGGGCGCCGGGCGGTTTGGGACCAGCATCGCGGCGCAGATCGCGCAGATGGACGGTCTGCGTCTGGCGGCGGTGGCCGATCCCAATGTGTCCAATGGCGCGGAGGCCCTTCGCGCCGCCGGCTGGGCGGACGACCAGGTGCAGCGCTGCGAGAGCCCGGTCGCCGCGCAGGCGGCTGTTGAAGCCGGCAATGCCGCGCTTGCGCCCGACGCCGACGCGTTGGTCTCCGCGCCCATCGAGGTGTTCGTGGACGCGACCGGTATCCCGGACGTGGCCGCCCACAACGCCTGGCAGGCCCTGCGCCGGGGTCGCCATGTCGTGATGGTCACGGTCGAAGCCGACGTGAGCTGCGGCTGGGCCTTGGCGCGCGAGGCGCGGCGGCAGGACGTGGTTTACACGCTCGCCGCCGGCGACCAGCCGATCGCGATCATGGAGCTGTTCGACTGGGCCGTCGCGTTGGGCCTGGAACCCGTGGCCGTGGGACGCGGCACGCGGCTCTACCCGCACGACCGTCACGGAGACGCCGATCAAGCCCTGGCGCGGCTCGGCTACGACGCGGAGACGGCGGGCCGTCTCCGCCTGAACGCGCAGATGTACAACTCGTTTCGCGACGGCACCAAGTCCCAAATCGAGATGTGCGCCGTGTCCAACATGACGGGCCTGCCGCCGGACCGTCGCGGCATGCACGAGCCGTCGGCCGGCTTGAACGAGCTGGCCGACCTGTTCGCGCCGCGCGAGGCCGGTGGTCTGTTGCACCGGACGGGCGTGGTCGATCTGGCGAACGCCGTGGCGCCCGACGGCGCGTCGGAGATGCCGGAGCACATCGCCACCGGCGTGTGGGCCGTGGTCACTTGCGACGACGAGCGCGTGCGCGAGGACCTGCGCATCCACGGCACGCGCGTCTCACGCGACGGCGATCGCACGCTGCTGTTTCGCGAGTACCACCTGTGCGGCGTAGAGACGCCGCTGAGCATTGCGCAGGCGGCGCTGCTGGGCGCGACATCGGGCGCGCCGCGCGAGACGCCGACCTCCGAGGTGCTGGCATATGCCAAGCGCGACCTCCAGCCGGGCGACACGCTGGACGGCTCCGGCGGGCAGTTGGTCTACGGCCTGATCGACCGGGCGGAAGCGGGACGTGCCGACGGCGTGCTGCCGCTGGGGCTTGCCTACGGAGCCCTTGTGCGCGAGCCCGTGGCCGCCGATCAGCCGATTCCTGTGGATGCGGTGTGCGCGGTCCAGGACTCATTCGTGGCACGGCTGCGTCAGGAGGCCGGCGCATAGACCGCGATCTCGTCGTTGCGCCAGAGTTGAATCCACGTCTGGGTAGTCGCCAGCGACGGCTCGACCGACGCCGGCAGGACCACCAGATCGGGCGCCTGCTCGCCCAACGGCTCAACCGTCCACGGCGTGGGCGCCTGGAGGTGCAGGGGCTGCGTGTCCACGGCGCCGGTCAGGCGCGTGTGGGACAGCACCGAGGCGACGCGCAGTCCGTCTAACCAGCCGAGCTCCGGGGCGAGATGCACGACCGCCGCCGACGGCGCCGCGCGGAGCGCTTCGAATGACTCGGGATGCGGCTCGACGTCGAGCCTTAGGAACGCCTGCCTGATGCGGTAAAGCGCTTCGGCGCCGTCGCGCGCCAGGAGTTCGAACAGGCTCGGATCGGCCAACCAGCCCCGCGCCCGCGGTGGCAGCGCGGCCGCCCAGGCGTCCGTGGCATGGACGTACTCGACGCCCAGCCTGCGGATGGCGTTGGGCTCCAGGTAGCTGACGGCGTCCAGGTACTCCGGCCCAGTGAAGAAGATCAGGTGGGACAGATTTGGGAACCCTGCGCTACCGGGCCGGCCGGTTGCCAGGGACACGGCCCAATACGGCCACGCGGGTGTGAGCATGCGGGCGTCCAACGGGATGTGGTCGCGGATGCGGCTCGCCAGCCGGTCCGACATCGCCGGCATTTCAAACCGCCGCGGAGACGCGGCCGGGCTCTGGCTGCGCTGGTCCCGCGCCGCCCATCCGGTATTGGCCAGCTGCACGCCGCTCCCAACTGCCGCCGCGAGACTGTGCACAGGGCCCGCAATCGTCGGCCAGACCACGAGGACGACGAGCAGCAGGCCATTGCCGAATCGCCATCGGGCCGACTCCAGGCTCGAAAGCCGGGCGGCCAGCGCGAGCAGCAGCGCCACGAGCGCCAGATTGCGCGCGTGCCCTGCCAGGCGACTGAGCACCCACGGCGCCGGCGGATAGCTGAGAATCAGCCAGGCCATCACCAGCAGTGCGGCCCCCGCAGCCAGTGCCACGACAAGACGATCGCGGCGCGCCAGGACAACGGCGACACCCGCCAAGACCGCGGGACCAACGCCCAGCACGCCGATACTCCCCGAACGCGCGTCGAACGCCCCGAGCGCCTGCCAGTGCGTTCCACTGAGGTCCCACGACAGGCCGAGGCCGTTGGCAGGTCCACCGTCAAGGAGCCCGGTGAAGGCGCCCCCGCCAAACAGCATCAGGAGCACCGCCAGCCCGAGCCCAGCGCCCAGTCGCAGCACTTCGCCGCCCCCGGGCCGCTCTCGCACGATGTGGACTGCCGCCAGAGCGGCCCACAGGACAACCACGACGGGTGCGAGCGAAGTCACCAAAATGCCGAGGAAGCCGACAATTGCCCCGAGCGTCAGCACGCCGGCCCACGTCGCGCGCTCAGGTCCGGCGGCGTGCCCCAGCACCACGAACGTGAGGGCGTATCCGAGAGTGAAGGCTGGCGTCCAGATGTCGTGCAGCGCCGCCGGTTCCGACGGCCACGACGGACCGAGCGATGGCCAGGTGACCTCGGCAAGGGCGCCCCCGACGTCGCCTGCCGGGAGTCCGGCGGGCCAGGGAACTTTCAGCACGCCACCGCCCAAGTCGGTCCAGGTCCAGGCGCCGGCCGTGAGCAGCAGCGGAGCAACGACCAGCGCCACTCGCCACGCCCCGTGCCGCAACAGCCCCGTCGCCACCACCAAGGCGAAGGATGTCCAGGCGTAGGCGCCCAGCAACTCTTGCACGAACGCCAGGTCGGGCCCGATCGGCGGCGTGAGCAGGCCGACCAGCAAATCGACGGCGTGGTGGTAGCGCACCGGGCTGCCTGGATTCCAGGGCGTCTCCGGCGGAAATCCGCCCGCGCGGATCCATGCCGACAACCCCAGATGCAGCGTGGGGTCCGGGCTTTCGAGCAACTGCCGCCCGGCGAGCGTCAGCCACAGCAGGGCCAGGACGGCAACGGCGAAGGCCGCCGCCATGCGTGGGTGAGGCCGGATCGGGTGGGGCGCGCGCCACGCAAGGACCGCGCCCAGGACCAGCGTGACGCTCCATCCAATGGCCGCTCCCGCAAGCCCCGGAACAACGTAGAGCACGACGTTCGTGATCAATCCCCACAGCGCGGGGCCGACAACCAGCCCCTGCGCCAACGTCGCCCGTGCATCGGTCTGCCGCAGGGCCACGCGGACGACGACATAGCCGACCGCGGCCAGCGCCGCGAGCTCCGCCGCCAGGAGCAGCAGCCCCGGGACAACTGCCGGATCAACGATCATTCGCCCACTCTTACCGGATGCGTCGGCGCTCGCGATGCGTCACATGGTGCTACGCGATTCTGCTGGCGGCAGGCGGGTCCGCCGCGTGAGCGCCGCGCGCCGCCGATTCGGCGCAAACACGGCCTGGCGGAACGCTACGGCAGCGATTCGCCGCGGACGTTCTCGTGCACCGAGGAGGTGACCCGTCCGTCCTCGGCGACGTCAATCCGCATCACCGGAATGAAGGCCGCCTCCCGCCAGCGGTTTGGCTGCCATTCGTGCTGCAGGCGGAGCGCCAAGACCCAAGTCCCCGCGCCCAAGCCGCCCTCCGAGGCGTCGAGCGGCGTCAAGGCCCCGCGGTCGTTCCGCACGGCCAGGGTGGCCGCCGCCACATCGAATTCGTACGAGTGCGTGCTGCTGGCTGAATTCGACGAGATCAGCCCGGCAAACCACTTGGCGATCTCCGGACCAAGGCGGTGGTCGGGAAAGATGGCGGGCAGCTCCCACGGCCAGGTGTCCACCGGCACCACCACCCAATCCTGCCCGGTCCAACGCTCCGGCGCCTGGTTGTCGAACGTGGCGGTAAAGGCAATGCGACCGTCTTCGAGGACGGCATCGGTAATCTGGACGGCCACCGGCGGCGCTTCGAGTGTCACCCGCGGCGGCGTGATTGACGCGACGGTCCCGTTGGGGGCGTAGACCGCGACGACCTCGTTCCGCCAGATGGGCTGCCGGGCGCCGGGGGGAAAGCCCCACGTCCACGGTTCGACGGACGCCGGGAGGACGATCAGGTCCGGAATGTCCTCGCCGGGCGGCTCCACCGTCCAGGGCGGGGGCGTACGCGCGGCCAGCCGCAGCGTGTTGATGGCGCCCACGAGTTGGGCGTGAGGCAGGACCGACGCGACTCGAAGCCGGTCCAGCCAGTTGCTCTGTGGGGCGAGGTAGACCGACGTCGATGGCGGTACCGACCGCAGCGCTTCAAACGACTCGGGGTCCGGCGCCACGTCGAGTTCGAGGAATGCCGGCTGAATGCGATAAAACGCCTCGTCGCCGTCGCGGTAGAGAAGCTCGAACAGGCTCGGATCCGCCAGCCACTCGCGGGCCCGAGCCGGCAGCAAATCTACCCAGGAATCGGTGGCGTGAACGTATTCGAGGCCCAAGCGCCGGATGGCGGCCGGCTCCAAATAGTGGCGGGCGTCCCAATACTCCGGGCCCGGGTGGTAGATCAGGTAGATCACATCGGCAAAGCCCGCGTTGTTTGGCCGGCCGGTGCCGAGGAACACGTTCCAATAGGGCCACTCGGTGGCGAGCACGCGTGCATTCACAGCCGTGTGGTCCCGCATGTAGTCGGCCACGGGTCCCGTCAAGGCCCGAAGTTGAAACCGGCGCATGGGCACGTCCACGCCCCGGTCGCGCAGCTCCGTCTGCACCCACCGGGCGTTGGCCAGCTGCACGCCATTGCCGATCGCCAAACCCAGACTGCGGGCGGGCGCCACGACGGTGGGCCAGGTGATCAGGGCGACCAGAACCGCGCCGGCGGCGTAGCGCCAGCGTCCGGGTGGGAAGGTGGAAAGGCGCGAACTCATCGCGAGCACCAGCGCCAAGAGCGCGAGGTTGCGGGCATGTCCCGCGATGCGGTTGGTGTCCCAAGGCGCTGGCGGATAGGTGAGCGCCAGCCAAAGCAGCACCAGCAATCCGGCGCACGCCGCCAGCGTCACCACCAGCCGGTCGCGCCGCGCCAACACCACCGCCGCGCCACCAAGCGCCACCGGCCCCAAGCCCAGCAGGCCCAGGCCGCCGGGACGCGCGTCGAACGAGCCCAGCGCTTGCCATTGCACCGAATCAAGGCTCTCTGCCAGCGTCAGGCCAGCCTGCGGCGATCCATCCAGCAATCCTGTGAAGGCGCCGCCGCCGCCGAGAAGCAGCAGTCCACCCAGGACCGGACCGGCGCCCAGGCGGAGTGCCGTCGGCACCGGCGGCTCGGTCTGGCGAGCGCGCAGGAAGTGCATCACGGCCAGTCCGGCCCAAGCGATCAGGACCACCGGAACGAGCGTGGTCGAAAGGACGCCCAGGAAGCCGACCAATCCCGCGAGCGTCAGCGTCGCTCCCCAGGACCAGCGTTCATGACGCGCCGCGAAGTTCAGCACCACGAAAGCCAGGGCGTATCCCAGCGGGAATCCGGGTTTCCAAATGTCCGGCAGCACTTGTAAGAAGTTCGCGCTCGCCGACAACTCGACGTGCGGCCAATAGATGTCGGTGAACGAGGCCCGAATGCCGGCCTCGGGGAGTCCGGCCGGTAGGGGCAGCTGCAGAACCCCTGCGCCGACGTTGCTGAAGGTCCAGAGTCCGCTGCTCAGCATGAGCGGGGCGGTGACGATCACGCCGACGAGCGATGCCCGCTGCAGCAGCGCGGTGGTCACGATCAGGACCAGGGTCGTCCAGGCGTAGGCGCCGAGCAGTTCGGAGACGAACGCGAGGTCCGGTCCGAACGGCGGCGTCAGCAGACCCACGAGGAGATCGGTGCCGTGGTGATAGCGGATGAGCGTGCCCGAGTGCCACGGCAACTCCGGCGGGAATCCGCCCGCACGGATCGTGGCGGCCAGCCCGAGATGGATGGGTGGGTCGGGAATCAGCATCAGCTGGCGGCTGGCGAGCGCCGCCCACATGAGCGCCAGGACCGCCACGGCGAAGCCCGCGGCCACCCGCGGCCGCGGACGTATGGCGCGCGGCGCCCGCCACGCCAGGGCCGCACCCAGGGCGAGCGTGATGCTCCAGCCGACGGCCGCCCCCGCGAGCCCCGGAACGACGTAGAGCACGAAATTGGTGAACAAGCCCCAGAGGGCGAGCCCAACGGCCAGACCCTGGGCCAACGCCACCCGATCGTCGGTCTGTCGCAGCACCACCCGCGCCACCACGAATCCGACGGCCGCCAGCGCGGTCAGCTCGGCCGCCAGCAGCAGCAGACCCGGAATGGCCGCCGGATCGACGGTCAAGCGCGCCGCCCCCACGTCAAAGCCATCGCAGACTCGTGAGCCGCAGCCTCACCAGGGCAGAGGTTGAGGGAAGCCTCCGGCGACGGCGCGCCGCCGGAGTCATGTTCGTCCAGACAAGGCATCGCGCCCATCTTGCCCGACCTGGCTACGGGGTCGCCTGAGTCCCGGGCGGCAACGTCGCCACGCCCACGTCGTCGAAAACCGCGAACGTGACCTGACCGGCATCGGAGATCGTGATCTCCAGCGCCGGAATGAAGGCGACCTCCCGCCAAACGTTTGGCTGCCACTCGTGCCGCAGGCGGATCGCCAGCACCCAAGTTCCCGCGCCCAGGTCGCCCTCGGCTGCGTCCAGCGGCACAAAGGCCCCGGCGTCGTTGCGTACCGCCAAGCGTGCCGTCGGCACGTCGAATTCGTAGGTATGTGGGCCGGTCGCCGAACCCGACGAGATCAGGCCGTCAAACCATTTCGCCACTGCAGGTCCGCGGCCGTCGCCCAGAAACCTGGCGGGAAGCGGCCACGGCCCATCGTCCAGCTCGACGATGACCCAATCTTGTCCCGTCCAGCGCTCCGGCGCCCGGTCATCGAAGGTGGCGGAAAAGACGATGCGTCCATCGTCAATGCGGGCATCGGCGACCTCGACGGCCACCGGCGGTGCTTCGAGCACCGCCCGGGACGGCGTGATTGGTGCGACGGCTCCGTTTGGCGCGTAGACGGCTACCGCGTCGTTCTGCCAAATGGGTTGCCGGCTGCCGGGCGGAAACATCCACGTCCACGGTTCGACGGACGCCGGGAGGACGATCAGGTCGGGTGCGTCCTCACCCAGCGGCTCAACCGTCCACGGCTCAGTCGTGCGCACGTGCAGCGGCAGTGAGTGGATGGCGCCGACCAGCCGGGTGTGCCGCAGCGTCGACGCGACGCGGAGTCGGTCCACCCAAATGGTTTGCGGAGTCAGGTAGACCGTGGTGGCCGGCGGCACCGAGCGCAGCGCCTCAAACGACTCGGGATGCGGCGCGACATCGAGCTCGCGGAATGCCGGCCGAATGCGATAGAGCGCCTCGTCGCCCACGCGGATCAACAGCTCGAACAGGCTCGGATCCGCCAGCCATTGCCGGGCCCGATCCGGCAGCGACGCTGCCCACAGGTCGGTGGCGTGAACGTATTCGAGGTCCAGGCGCCGGATGGCGGCTGGCTCCAGGTAGTGGCGGGCGTCCCAATACTCCGGGCCTCGGTGGTAGTTCAGGTGGATCACGCTGGCAAAGCCCGCGTTGTTCGGCCGGCCGGTGCCGAGGAACACGTTCCAATAGGGCCACTCGGTGGCGAGCACGCGTGCATCCACGGCTGTGTGGTCCCGGATGTAGTCCGCCACGGGTCCGGTCAATGCCCGTAGCTGAAACCGGCGCAAGGGCACGTCCACGCCCCGGTCTCGCAGTTCCGTCTGCACCCACCGGGCATTGGCCAGCTGCACGCCGTGGCCGACCGCGAGGCCGAGGTTGCGCGCGGGTGTCATCGCCGTTGGCCAGATGATGAGACCCACCACCAGCGCGCCAACACCGACGCGCCAACGTCCGGGCGGAAGGTCGGAGAGGCGGGAGCCGAGCGCCAACAACAGCGCCACGAGTGACAGGTTGCGGGCGTGCCCCGCCAGGCGGTTGAGATCCCACGGCGCCGGCGGATAGGTCACCGCGAACCAGACCAGCACCAGCACGCCGGCGCACGCTGCCAGCGTCACCACCAGTCGGTCGCGCCGCGCGAGGGCCACCGCCACGCCCGCAAGCGCGACCGGCCCCAAGCCCAGCAGGCCCAGGCCGCCAGGACGCGCCTCGAACGACCCTAGCGCCCGCCAGTGCTCCGACTCGAGGCCCTGCGCCAGGATCAAGGTTGACGGCCGCGATCCGTCCAAGACTCCGGTAAACGCGCCGCCGCCGCCGAGCAGCAACAGCCCGGCAAGCACGGGGCCCGCGCCCAATTGCAGCGCCGCCCGCGCCGCCGGCTCGGTCCTTCGATCACGGAAAAAGCGCACCAGCGCCAAACCGGCCCACACGACCAGCACCGCCGGCGTGAGCGTGATGGACAGCAGGCCCAGGAAGCCGACCAGGCCGGCCAGCGTCAGCGCATCTCGCCACGACCAACGCTTGCCGCCCGCCGCGTGTTGCAGCACCACGAAGGCCACGGCGTATCCCAGCGGGTATGAAGGCTTCCAGATGTCGGCCAATGCATTGGACCGATCCGTGACCGGGGGCAGTTCGACGTGCGGCCAATAGACATCGCCGAGCGACGCGCGCAGGCCCGCCTCGGGCAGCCCGGTCGGAATGGGCAGCTGCAACACGCCGGGTCCAACATTGGTGAGGGTCCAGAGACCGCTGCTGAGCATGAGCGGGACCGTGACCAGCAGGCCGACGAGTGATGCCCGCTGCAGCACCGCCGTCGCCACGATCAGGACCAGGCTTGTCCAGGCGAAGGCTCCCAGCAATTCGGAGACGAACGCGAGGTCCGGACCGAACGGCGGCGTCAGCAGGCCGACGAGAAGGTCCCTCCCGTGGTGATAGCGAATGAGGACGCCCGCGTTCCAGGGCGACTCCGGGGGAAAGCCACCGGCTCTGATGGTGGCGGCCAGTCCGAGATGGGTTTGCGGGTCGGCAATCACCATCAACTGGCGGCTGGCAAGCGCGACCCACAGCAGCGCCAGCATTGCGACGCTGAACCCGGCGACCGTGCGGGCCTGGGGCCGCACGCGACGGCTTGTCCGCCAGGCCAGGCCGGCGCCGATGGCCAGCAGGACGGCCCAGCCGACGGCCGCCCCCGCGAGACCCGGGACGATGTAGAGCGCGAAATTGGTGAGCACGCCCCAGAGGGCGAGACCGACCACCAGCCCCTGGGCCAAGGCTGCACGCTCATCGCTCTGCCGCAGCACGACCCGCACGACGATGTAGCCAACCGCGGCCAGGGTGATGAATTCCGCCGCCAGCAGCAGCAGGCCCGGAACGACCGCCGGATCGAGGATCAAGCCCCCGACCTCCGCGGCACATCCAGCGGTTGACGTCGGACCTCGACGACCAGATCGCGGTGCTCGAGGCGCGGCGACGGCTTACGACGGCCGCGGCTGCTCGGTTGATCGGGAGCTCGCAGGCCGCGAGTATTTCTGTCGTCGATCCTGGGCATTTCGTCCATCTTGCCCGACGGAGTTATGGCGTTGCTGGACTCTCGGACTGCGACGTCCCGTCGCGCACGTCGTCGAAGACCGCGACCGCGACCTCACCGGATTCGGCGATTGTGATCCGGAGCACTGGAATGAAGGCCGCTTCCCGCCAAGTTGCAGGCCGCCACTCGTGCCGCAGCCGCAGCGCCAAGACCCAGGCTCCAGCGCCAAGCACACCCTCCGACGACGGCAGCGGAGTCAAGGCGCCGCGGTCATCGCGGACCGACAGGCTGGGAACCTGGACATCGAGTGCGTAGGTGTGGGCGCTCGTCGCCGATCCCGCCGAGAGCAAGCCGTTGAACCACTTGGCCACTTCAGGTCCGAGGCCGCCGCCCCGGAATCTGGCGGGCATCGGCCACGGCCCATCGTCCAGCTCGACGATGACCCAATCCTGGCCCGTCCAGTGCTCTGGCGTGCGCTCGCTAAACGCCGCATCGAACGTGACCTGGCCTCGCTCGGCGCTCAGCCCCGACACCCGAACAGCGACGGGCGGCGCGGCGCGGTCCGGCGGCGTCACGATCGGGGCGACGGACCCGTGCGGCGCGTAGATCACGAGTTCGTCGTTCCGCCAGATCGGTCGCCGCCCGTCGGCGGGTAGAAACATCCAGGTCCAGGGCTCGATCGACGTGGGAAGGACCACAAGGTCCGGCGTCTGCTCCCCGAGCGGCATCACCTCCCACGGAACGGATGAGCGGGCGAATAGGAGCTCGGTGCGAGCCTCCCCAAGCAACCGCGCGTGTGACAGCGCTGCAGCGACTCGAAGCTTGGTAAACGGTGGGACATGTGGGGTCAGATGCACCGTGGTGGATGCGGGGATGTCTCGCAGCGCTTCGAACGATCCGGGGGACGGCTCCGCGGTCAACCCCGTGAATTCCGGCCGCACGCGGTAGAGCGCCTCTGCGCCGTCGCGCACCAAGAGCTCGAACAGGCCAGGATCGGCCAGCCATCGTTGCGCCCGTGCGGGCAAGCCGGCCACCCAGTCATCCGTCGCATAGATGTAGTCGATCTCCAGCCGCCGGATCGCGGCCGGCTCGAGATGCTTGAGGGCATCGAGATACTCCGGTCCCTGGTGAAAGATCTGGTGAATGACACCGGCGAATCCCGCGGCGTTGGCGCGCCCGGTGGCGAGGAACACGCGCCAATAGGGGTGCGGCTCACCGGCGAGCACTCGCGCCTCGGTGGCCGTGTGGTCCCGGATGTAGGTGGCAATGCGGTCGGACAGGGCCGGCATCGGCGTGCGCCCCGCAGGCCCCGCGGGTTCGGCTTCGCGCCGATCCGGCTCAACCGCCGCGGCGTTGGCCAGCTGGATGCCGTTGCCGACCGCGAGGCCGGCATGCCGCACGGGTTCCACCACCCTCGGCCAGGCGACAAGCCCCACGAGCAGCACGGCCACCGCATAGCGCCAGCGCCCGGACCACAGTTGAGGCAGGCGGGTAGCGAGCGCCAACAGCAGACCCACAAGCGCAAAGTTCCGGGCGTGCCCGGCCAGGCGGTTCACGTCCCAGGGCGCGGGCGGATAGCTCACCACCAGCCACGCCAGCGCCAGCAGGCCCACGCCTGCTGCCAGTGTCAGCACCAGCCGGCTGCGCCGCTCGAGCAGCAGGGTGATGCCCGCCAACGCCACCGGACCGACCCCCACCAGGGCCACGCCGCCGGGCAACGGATCGAACACGCCCAGCAGCAGCCATCCGTCCGGATGGCCATGCCACCCAAGCAAGAGCTCGGAGGGCGCCGAAGCGTCCAAAAAGCTGGTGAAAAGCCCGCCGCCGGCCAGCAGCAGCAGCGCGGCCAACGCCAGCCCCGCGGCCGACCGCATGGCCGCGCCCAACGCCGCGCGATCCCGCCGCGACCGCATGAGCCGCAACGCCGCGGAGCCTGCCCACACGGCCGCCACTACCGGAACGAGCGTCGTCACCAGCAGGCCCAGGAATCCAACCAGCCCGCCGAGTGTGAGAACGGCAGGCCACGACCGGTCTTCCGCGCGTGCCACGCGCTCAAACACCACGAGCGCCAGCGCATAGCCCAGGGTGAATTCTGGTTTCCAGATGTCGGGCAAGATCGGTGCGGGAAACGTCTCGCCCAGCCCGACCGACGGCCAGTAGATGTCGGTCAGCGACGCGCGCAGTCCCGCCGCCGGCAGCCCTGCCGGAATGGGAATCTGCAGGATTCCGCCACCCATGCCCTCCCATTCCCACTCGCCAGTCGTCCAGACGCCGATCGTGATCAGGAGGGGGGCGAGAATCAGGGCGACCACCCACGAAACGCGCTGGGCGACGAGCGACACGGCCGCCAGCACGTAGCTGATCCAGGCGTAGACGCCCAGCAATTCCGACACGAACGCCAAGTCCGGCCCAAACGGCGGCGTCAGCAGCCCGACCATCAGCGAGGGGCCGTGGTGATAGCGCAGCGGCGCCCCTGGGCTCCAGGGCAGCTCCGGCGGAAAAACGCCGGCTCGGATCGTGGTCGCCAAGCCCAGGTGAATCGGCATGTCGGGAATCGGCAGGAGCTGCCGGCTGGCGATCCCAGCCACGAAGAGCGCCAAAACGACGCCGACGAATGCCGCAACCGTGCGAGGCGGCAGGAGGATTTGGGCGCGCGCGCGCCAGGACAAGACCGCGCCTAGCGTGAGGAGCGCCCCCCAGCCCACGGCCGCGCCCGCGAGCCCGGGCACGACGTATTGCACGAAGTTGACCACCAGCCCCCACAGCAAAAGGCCGACCGCGAGACCCTGGGCCAGCGCCAGCCGGTCGTCGGCTTGTCGCAGCGCCACCCGCACCACGACATAGCCCACGGCGGCCAGCACGGCGAGTTCGGCCAGGAGCAGCAGCAGGCCTGGAAGGACCGTCGGATCAACGGTCATGCGCCCAACCTCGGCGAGGGCTGCCGGCCGCTACGCGCCTGACCTTCCGCGCGGCGCCGGCATCGTGCGTCGGCCGCGCGCCAGGATTGCAGCGGGCCGACCGGGCAGTTGGAAGACCTACGGGTGTACGCCCCCGAGCACATCGTCGAAGACCGCATATGAGACCTCGCCAGCCACGGAGACCTGAAGCCGCATCACCGGAATGAACGCCGCTTCGCGCCAGTAGTTTGGCTGCCATTCGTGCTGCAGACGGACTGCCAGCGTCCACGTTCCCGCTCCCAGCACCCGTTCCGATTCGGCGACGGTGGAGAAAGCGCCGCTGGCATCCTGTACCGACAGATTGGCCGCCAGAATATCGAACACGTAGGTGTGGCTGGTGGTCCCCCGACCGGGCGCCACTTGGCCTGGGAACCACACGGTCGCCACCGTGCGTCCGTCTGGCTCGAAGCGCTGAGGAATGCCCCACGGCGAAGCGTCCCCGGCCGCGACAATCCACTCCTGGCCCGTCCACAGCTCCGGCGCATCGTCGTCAAAAGTCGCCGTGAAGGTGACTCGGCCATTCGCCGCGCGCACTTCAGACAGGTAAACGCTTACCGGTGGTGGCTCGGACTCCGGCGGCGGCGGCATGATGGGCGCGACGGCGCCGTCGGGCGCGTAAACGGCAATCTCATCGTTCCACCAGATGGGCTGACGTCCGGCAGGTGGGAACATCCAGGGCTTGACCCGGGACGACATGATCACAAGGTCGGGCGCCTCTCCGCCAAGGGGCTGGCCCGGCCAGGGCGTCAGCAGATGCAGCGCCGCCGGGTTGATGGAGCTGAACAGCTGGGTATGCGACAGTGCCCACGCCACGCGGAGTCCGGGTCGTTCGTCGAACTCCGGCGAAATGTAGACGGCGGTGGACGCGGGAACCGCCTGTCGCAGCGCCTCGAACGATTGAGGATCGGGTGCCGCGTTCAGTTCCAGAAACGCCGGACGCACGCGGTAGAGCGCCTCGTCGCCGTCGCGCACGAGAAGCTCGAACAGGCGAGAGTCGTCGAGCCACCGCGCCACCTGAGCCGGTAGGCCGGCCACCCATTCGTCAGGCGCGTGCACGTAGCCGAAGCCAAGCCGCCGCACGGCGGCGGGTTCGAGGTACCGCAGCACGTCCAAGTACGAAGGGCCTTCCACCGGGAAGAGGTGCAGCAACCCGGCAAACCCCGTGGCATTGGGGCGACCGGTGGCCCAGGTCACGCGGTGTGGACGGGGCGAAAACACCCGCGCGTCCACTGCCGTGTTGTCGCGGATGTAGACCGAAATACCCTCTGCCGGGAGGAGATCGAGTGGGTATCGCCCCGCAAACCACTTCTGCGGTTCCGGAGCTCGCCGGGCGTTGGCGAACTCAACGCCCTGCCCGATCGCCAGACCGAGGTTGCGGACCGGAGCGACGAGCGTCGGCCACGCGATCAGCGCAACGAAGAGCGCTCCGGCGGCATAGCGCCAGCGGACCGACGGCAGGCCCGATAGCCGAGTACTGAGGGCGAGCACGAAGGCCAGCAGGGCGAGATTGCGCGCATGGCCTTCGATGCGGCTGAGGTCGATCTGAAATGGCTCATAGCTCAAGGGGGCCGACATCACCACCAGGGCGCCCGCGCCAATGACGAGCGCCAGCACCAAGCGATCGCGGTGGGCCAGCAGCGCGGCAGCGCCGGCCACGGTCACGGCCCCCAAGCCCAGCACCCCCACGCCGCCTGGCAGCGGGTCCAGCGTGCCAAGCAGCCGCCAGCCCCCAAAGTTCTCGTACCACCCCAGCGATAGCCCCGACGGAGCCGAGCCCTCGAGGATGCCCACCAGCCGGCCGCCGGCGAACAGCACGAGCGCCGCCAGCGCCAACCCCGCGGCCGACCGGATCACCGCCGCCTTGGCCAGCGAGCCGGCACGCTTGGATTTCGCCAGGGCCACGGCCTCCAACCCCGCCCAAAGGACGAGCACCATCGGGGCGAGCGTCGATGCGAGCAGGCCCATGAACCCCACAAGCGCCGCAAGCGTGAGAACGGCGGGCCATGACCGGCGGCCGGTACCCGCCGCGTGCTCCAGCACCACGAACGTCAGCGCATATGCCGGGAGAAACGACGGATCCAAAACGTCCGACAGCCCGGCAAAGGGTGAATTCCAGTCCAGATCCACCGCCGGCCAGTAGATGTCCATCAGCGAGGCGCGAAGCCCGGCGGCGGGAAGGCCTGTGGGGAAGGGCGCGTCGAGGATGCTGTCGGGCACGCCAATCACGAGCGTCCAGGTCCCGGTCGTGAGCAAGAGTGGAGCCGTGATCAGCACCGCGAATCGCGAGGCGCGGCGCAGGAGCGCCGTGACGACGACAAGCAGCAGGCCGACCTTGTAGTACGCGCTGAGCAGCTCTTCCATGAAGGCGAGGTCGGGACCGATCGGCGGCATCAGGAGCGCGCGCAGCAGGTCTTCGCCGTAGTGATAGGGCGCGCGCAGGTCCGGGCTCCAGGGCAGCACCGGCGGATAGCCGCCGGCCCGGATCGACGTGGAAAGGCCCAGGTGGATATGCGGGTCCGGAAACGTCAGCAGCTGCCGGCTGGCGAGCACTACCCAGAGGAGCGCGAGCACCGCAACCGTGAATCCCGCGGCCACGCGCGGCCGCGGAGCGATCGATCCGCGCGCCCTCCACGCCAGGCCCGCCCCTGCCGCAAGCACAACGATCCAGCCCACCAGGGCGCCGGCAAGCCCCGGCACCGCGTACAGCACGAAATTGACGACCAGGCCCCAGAGTGCGAGACCTACCACCAGACCCTGGGCCAAGGCCGCTCGCTCATCGGCTTGCCGCAGCACGACCCGCACCACGACGTAGCCGACGGCGGCCAGCGCGAAGAGCTCCCCGGCCAGCAGGAGCAGGCCCGGAACGACCGTAGGGTCAACGGTCACGTCCGCGGCCTCCAGGTGTCCGCCCTGGGTCTAATCGATGGGTTCGCGCTGTTGATCCGTCACGTCCTCGCCGGCGCCGCCAGCGCCGAGCTGCATGCCGCCGCTGGTTGGCATCGCGCCCGTAGCGCGCGAAATCGGTTACGGCGCCGGCTGAGTCTACGGGGTCGGCTTCGCGTCGAGCACTTCTCCAGAGAATTCGTACGAGACCTCGCCGGTCGCCGAGATCCAAAACGTCAGCACAGGGATGACGGCTGCATCCCGCCAGTGATTCGGCTGCCACTCGTGCCGCAGCCGAAGCGCCAGCACCCAGGTGTTCGTGCCGAGTTCGCCTTCCGACGCGGGCAGCTGGACGAAGGCCCCCTGATCGTTTCGCACCGCTAGTCTGGACGCGGGGATGTCGAGCATGTACGTGTGGACGCGGGTCGCCGATCCCGGTGTCAGCAGGCCGCCAAACCACTGGACTGTCGCCGGTCCCTGATCGCCGTTGCGAAAGCCGGCGGGAAGCTTCAGCGGCCCTGGGTCCAGCTTCACCGCAATCCAGTCCTGGCTTGTCCAGCGGTCCGGCGCGTGCTCGTCGAAGGCGACGGTGAAGGCGATGCGCCCGTCGTCGACCCTTAGTTCCGACACCCGCACCGTGATGGGTGGTGCGTCGGGCGGCGGCCCCGGAGCGATTATCGGCGCGAGAACTCCGGTTGGCGCATAGGCTGCCATGTCGTCATTGCGCCACACCGGACGCCGACCGTCCGGCGGAAACATCCATGTCCAGGGCTCGACAGCCGCCGGCAGCACCACGAGGTCAGGCACGCGATCGTCCAGCGGCTCCACCGTCCATGGAGTGGGCGTAAGGAAATGGAGGAAGGACGTATGGTCTTCCCCGGCAAGCTGCGCGTGCGACAGCACCGACGCAACCTGGAGCTGCGTTCCCTTCCAGAGCTGCGGGGCCAGGTGCACGACCGTCGACGGCGGGACTGCCCGCCGGAGCGCCTCGAATGACTCGGGCGCAGGTGGCGCGTCCAGCGCCAGAAACGCCGGCCGCACCCGGTAGAGCGCCTCGCCGCCGTCGCGGGTGAGGAGCTCGAATAGGCTCGGGTCGGCCAGCCAGCGCTGCGCCCGCTCCGGCAACTCGGACCTCCAGGCGGCTGTGGCGTGGACGTAGTCAATGCCGATTCGCTCGATGGCGGTCGGCTCCAGCAATTTGACGGCGTCCAGGTAGTCCGGGCCCAGGACATACAGCAGATGGGAGAGCCCGAGAAATCCCGCGCCGTTCGGGCGGCCGGTGGCGACGGCCATGTCGAGTGGGCTGGGCGACAGAATGCGCGCATTAACCGCAGTGTGGTCACGGACATGCGCGACCACGCGCTCGGAAATAGCGTCCGCGATCACATAGCGGCCCATGGCCGTCGATCTGCTGAACGCGCGTTGCCCCGGCTGCCCATTTGTGAACAGCGGTCCGTGGCCGATGGCCTGGCCCAGGCTGCGCGCCGGCGACACGACGGTCGGCCAGACGACCAAAACCAACAGCAGCCCGCTCGCGGTATAGCGCCAGCGCGGCCGCAACTCGGCCAGGCGGACGCTCAGTGCCAGCAGCAGCGCCACCAGCGCGAAATTGCGCGCGTGTCCGGCCAGGCGGTGCACGTCCAAGGGATAGGGCGGATAGTGCAGCGCGAGGTAGGCCAGCGCCAGCACGCCGGCGCCCGCCGCGAGTGCCAGCACCAGGCGGTCACGCCGCGCCAGCAACGCGGCGACGCCCGCCACCACCACCGGCCCCACCCCCGCCAGAGCCACTCCGCCGGACTGAGAGTCGATTTCGCCCAGCACCCGCCAGCCTTCCCGGTGCTCGTTCCACGCGAGCGTCAGGCCTGACGACGCCGAACCTCCGAGCAGCCCGGTGAACCGTCCGCCGGCGGCGAGCAGCAGCAGCACAGCCAGCGCAAGCGCCAGGCCCGGCCGAAGCACCGCGCGGCGGTCGAAGGGCCTTGAGCGCCCGAGATGCACGGTCTCCAGGACCGCCCACAGCACCAGCGCCACAGGCGCCACCGACGCGGCCAGGAGGCCGACGAACCCAATCAGCCCCGCCAGCGTGAGCAGCGCCGACCATGCTCGACCGCTCGCCTGCGCGGAGCGCTCGAGCACCACGACCACGAGCGCGTAGGCCAGCGGGAATCCAGGCTTCCAGATGTCGGGGAGGGCCGCTTCGCGATATTTCCAACCTTGGACCTCCCACGTTTGCTCCAGTGGCGGCCAGTAGATGTCCATCACCGAAGCCCGGACGCCCGCCGACGGCGGGCCCGCGAACATGGGAAGCTCCAGCAGCCCCTCGCCCACCCAGGTAAACGTCCAGGCGCCGGCGGAAAGCAGAAGCGGCGCCGTGACCGCCACCGCCAATATCGAGGCCCGGTGCGCGAGCAGCGTCACGATCACCAGCGCGAAGCTCATCCACGCGTAGGCGCCCAGGAACTCCATCACGAACGCCAGATCGGGTCCGACCGGCGGCATCAAGAGCCCGACCAGCAAGGGCACACCGTGGTGGTAGGGCGCCGGGATTTCTGGATTCCAAAACAGCTCCGGCGGGAATCCGCCCGCGCGGATCGAGGCCGCCAAACCCAGTTGCGTGTGCGGATCAGGAATCGACATGGCCTGACGACTGGCCAGCGCTACCCACAGGAGCGCCAAAACTAGAACCACGAAACCCGCGGCCACACGCGGACGCGGGCGAATGCGGTCGGCAGATCGCCATGCGAGGCCGGCGCCGATCGCGAGCACTCCGGCCCAGCCGACGGCGGCCCCCGCAAGGCCGGGAACGGCGTTCATCACGAAGTTCGTGATGAGGCCCCAAAGCGCCAGGCCGACCACCAGCCCCTGCGCCAGGGCCATGCGCTCGTCGTCCTGCCGCAGGGCCACCCGCACGACGACGTAGCCCACGGCGGCCAACGCGGCAAACTCCGCCAGCAGCAACAGCAGGCCGGGAATCACCGCCGGATCAACGGTCACTCAGGCACCCTCCGCCGGAAAGTCAGCGATCAGCGCCACCGGCTCAATCGATGAGGCCGAGCATTCGGTCCGTCACGTCCTGGCAGGCAATTGTGCCGCCGATGCGATGGTTGCCATCGGCATCGCGACCGCCGGGACAACGGACTCGCAGCGATGTCGAATCTCACGGGAGCCGCATTCCGTCGAGCACGTCTTCGAGAATCTCATACGACACGTCCCCAGTCTCCGAGACCCTTGTCCGCAGCACCGGGACAACGGCGGCGTCGCGCCAATGGTTCGGCTGGTGCTCATGCCGCAGGCGAAGCGCCAGCGTATAGCCGCCCGGCCCGAGTTTCGCTGCCGAGGATGCCAACGGCACGAAGTCTCCCTGGTCGTTGCGCACCGACAACTCGGACATCTGTGCGTCAAATTGATAGACGTGGGCCGTGGTTGCGCTGCCTGCCGACAGGAGTCCTGCAAACCACGCGGCAATCGTCGGCTCGCGGCCCTGGCGAAAGACCTCCGTCGGAATCGCCCACGGCGATCGGTCACCCTCCAGCACGACCCAGTCCTGGCTGGTCCACCCCTGCGAGGCGCGCTCGTCGAAGGACGCTCTGAACTCGATGCGGCCGTCCGCCACCGTCACGTCGGTCAGTTCCACCAGCACCGGAGGCTCGACCGACGGCGGACCAGTGGGAACCGGAGTGTTCATGAGCTGCGGCACCGCGCCGGCGGGCGCGTAAACCGCGACATCGTCGTGCCACCAAATCGGCGCCCGCGCGGAGGGGCCAAACATCCAAGCGCCGGCGTCGGTGGGTATCACGACGAGGTCGGGGGCTTCATCCGTCAGCCGATCGACCTGCCATCTCGCGGGAGGAATGACGTGGAGGAACAGCGGGTCCAGCTCGCCCACCAGCCGGGCATGCGACAGCGCGGCGCCGACGAGCAACGTGTCGTGGTCCCTGGGCGGCGTCACCAGATAGACCGTGGCCGATGGCGGCACGGCCTGCCGCAGCGCCTCGAAGGTCGCCGGATCGGGGGCAACGTCGAGGCTCGAGAACGCCCGTCGTACGCGATAGAGCGCCTGATGTTCGTCTCGGACCACCGGCTCGAACAGCCGAGGATCTTCGAGCCAGGCCTGCGCCCGCTGCGGCAACGTGGCCACCCACGAGTCGGTCGCATGCACATACTCGATGCCGAGCCGCCGGACGGCGGACGGCTCGAGATAGCCAAGCACATCGAGTTGCTCGGGACCGGGATGGTAGGTGTGGTAGGCCTGCCCGACGAAACCCGAGGCGTTCGGTCGGCCGGTGTGCACGCTCAAGGCCCAGGCATTCTTGAGGGAGGTGAAGATGCGCGCGTCGATTGGCGTGTGATCCCGGACGTAGTCCGCCACCGCTGGCGAGAGGTTTGGCATCGCGTATCGCAGCCTCTCGCGCTCCGGTGACGGTTGGGTAGCCTCGACAGGCGCGCGCGGGGCATTGGCCACTTCGACCCCGTTTGCCAGGGACATGCCGAGGATGCGAGCGGGTCTTGCGATCGTCGGCCAGACGAGCAGCAGTGCAAGAAGCCCGCCCGCGGCGTACCGCCAGCGGGGACGCAGGTGGACGAGCCCGCCGCCAAGGGCCAAAACCAGTGCCGCGAGCGCGAAGTAGCGGCCGTGCCCGGCGACTCGGTTCATATTCCAGGGCGCCGGCGGGTAGTCCAGCAGAATCCATGCCAGCGTGAACATGCCCGCCCCGAGCGCCAGCACCAGAATCAAGCGGTCTCGCCTTCCCACGACGGCCGCAACGCCCGCAACCATCAGCGGCCCGATCTCGGCGAGCAGACCCGAGCGGTGTGACAGCCGGCCAAGGGTGATGCCCAATTCGTCCGGCGCACGCGGCGCGAAGGCCACGCTCCCGGACGACTGACCGTCAAGGAGGCCGGAAAGCCCGCCACCGCCTCCGAGCAACAGGACTGCGGCAAGCGCCAGCGCCGCAGCTGATCGGAGCGCCGCGCTTCCGAGCGCGGCGCGGGATCGCCTCAGCCGGATAAGGTGGGCGGCCTCGATGCCGACCCATAACACGAGCACCACCGGCACGACGCCCGTCTGCGCCAGTCCCAAGAACCCAACTAGCGCCGCCGTCGTCAGTCGAGGGATCCACGCGTCACGGCAAGCGCCAATGGCCCGCTCGAGCACGACCAGTGACAGGGCATAGGCCAACGTGAACGTGGGCAGCCAAATGTCGGGCAGGGCGCCGGACGGCAATCGCAGACTCGGCGGCGGGGGCGGCCAGTAGGCTTCCCCAAGCGACGCGGCGGCCGCCGGCGACACGTCCGTGGGTATCGGAACGAGCACGGACAGCACACTGCGCATCCCCACCCACGACCAGGCGCCGGCGGTGATGAGCAGCGGTGCGACGACTACCACCGACGTCCACCCGCCGCGCCGCCAGAGCATCGTCACCACGATCAAGGCGAGGCTGATCCAGAAATACGCCCCAAGGATTTCGGACACGAAGGCGAAGTCGGGCCCCGTGGGCGGCGCCAGCAGCCCGGTCATCATGTCCACGCCGTAGTGATAGCGGAGCGGGACTCCCGGATTCCACGAAAGCTCGGGTGGAAATGCGCCGGCCCTGATGGAGGCGCCGACTCCGAGTGATTGATACGCATCGACGACGGACATCGTCTGGCGGCTGGCCATCGCCACCCAGAAAATGGCCACGGCCGCGACAGCAAACCCCGCCGCCACCCGGAGCCGCGGGCGAATGGGGCGGGGCGTACGCCAGACCACGTACGCGCCCAAGCCGAGCACGACCCCCCAGCCGACGAGAGCCCCGGCGAGTCCCGGGACAACGTGCAGGACGAGGCTGACGACGACGCCCCACAGCGCCGGGCCAACCACCAAACCCTGGGCCAGCGCCATCACATCGTCCGTCTGCCGCAGCGCCACCCGCGCCACTACATAACCCACGGCGGCCAGCACGACGAGTTCGGTGAGGAGCAGGAGCAAGCCCGGCAGGACCGCCGGATCAACGATCACTCAGGCACCCTCCGCCAGACTGTCAGCGACCGGCGCCACCGGCTCAATCGATGAGGCCGAGCTTTCGATCCGTCACGTCCTGGTAGGCGCTGACGCGGCCGCTGCGCACGTCATCGAGCGTGACCATCGCGCCGATTTGGCTCGATTCGTGCACCGCCAGCACCAGCGCCACGGCGTCCTCGCCGGCCTCGAGGTCGACCTCCACGGGGTTGCCGGAATCGGTGGCTTCGGCCAGCTCGCCAATCTCCAGGGCAATCAGCTTGCGGTCGGCTTGGGGAAACTGAAAGTCATAGCGCGCCATCCGGTCGCCGCCAAAGAGATCCGTCGTCAGCGGGTCCAGCGCAAAGTCGGGCGCGAGGGCGAGCACTTCGGCATCGTCCAGTGGCTCCGCGCCGCCCCGCCAGACTTTCAGCGGACGGCCGCTGCGCACGCCGAACGTTTCGAGCCGGCCCTCCGACCCCAGCACCGCGCTCAGGCTCTCGCCGCCATCCGGGGCCGAGAGCTCGAGTCCCCAGGTGCCCGCGGCGCCCGAGGCGAACCCCAGCATGGCCTGCAGCGAGTCGGGCGCGGTGGCCTCGAACGTGTCCGGCAATTCCGCACGGAATCGCGCGTACATGCCGCTGGGGGCTTCGTGGATGCGGCCGGTGGTGCGCACCGGCTCCAGCAGCCGCGTGATGCCGGCCACCCGGTCCACGGGGCCCATGAGGTACTGAATCATGTCGGCGTAGTGCACGCCCACATCCATCAGCGGGCCGCCGTCCTCCCGGAAATGCCGCCAGGGCGTGATGAGCATGGCGTCGCTGCCGCCGGCCCGCAGCTCGACAATGGAGCGCGGCTCGCCGATGGCGCCTGCGTCCAGCAGCGCGCGCGCGAGCCGGAGGATCGGGTCGCGCCGATAGTTCTCCGCGACCGAGACCAGGCGCCCGGAGCGCGACGCCGCCGCGCGAATTCGGGCGCAGCCTCGCATCGTGACCGCCAGCGGCTTTTCGACGAGCACGTGCAGTCCGGCGTCCAGCGCGTCGGCGGCCGCGACGTGATGGGCGCCGGCGGTCGTCACAATGTCCGCCGCCACGAGCTCGGGCCGCTGGGCTTTGGCCTCCGCAATGCTGGTGCAGGCGGCGGCGCGGTTGCCCAGGAGGTCGGCCACCTCTCCGGCCACGAACTCCGCCCGCTCGCGGTCCACGTCCACCACCGCGGCAAGCTCCACCAGGCCCGGACGCACGCGCGCCAGCTCCACGAAGCCCCGCAAGTGCCGCCGGCCCATCCCACCGCATCCGACCAATGCGAATTGGTGCCCCATGTCAACCCCTCGTGCTGGCCCTCGGACGATGATACGTGGGGCTTGGGGAACCTCTGAAATAGCAAGTGCCGCCGTCTTGGGTGGACCCTAATCCGTTCGCCCTGAGCTTGTCGAAGGGGTGGCCGAACGGACTGGGCTTCAGCCGACCGGCCGTCTCACAGAGTCCTCAGGTGACGGTGCGAAGGCGCAGCAGGCGGCCGGCGTCGTCGGTGATGTAGAGCTCTCCCGCCTCGTCCTCGCCAAACGACGTGATGCGGGCGTCGATCTCGCCCTGCAACGTCATCTGCCAAGCGCCGGCCGCATCGCGCCGCAGCGTCCACACGTTGCCGCTGCAGTAGTCGCCAAAGACGTACGCACCCACGAGCGCCGGGTGGGCCGTGCCGCGGTAGACGTAGCCACCGGTGACGGAGCAGCCCGCGTCCCGGCCATAGACGGCGATTGGCTCCGTAAAGCGCAGCGAGTTGCACTGGGGACTGCCCTCGACAAAGCAGCTGAAGCCCTCCATCAGCTTCCAGCCATAGTTCTCCCCACCGGATGACGAGGCCGGGGCGAAGTCAATCTCTTCGTAGAGGTTTTGGCCCACGTCGGCGATGTAGAGGTCGCCGGTGGCTCGATCGAAGGAGAAGCGCCAGGGATTGCGCAGGCCGTAGGCCCAGATCTCCCCGCGCGCCTCGGACACGCCCACGAACGGATTGTCGGACGGCACCCGATATACGCCCGGCTCGCTCACGTCGAGCCGCAGCAATGCGCCCAGCCAGGTATCGAGACGTTGCCCGTGATTCTGCGGATCGCCCGCCGCGCCGCCGTCGCCGAGCGCCATGTAGAGCATCCCGTCCGGCCCGAACGCCAGCATCCCGCCGTTGTGATTGGCAAACGGCTGCGGCTGCGTGAGCAGCACCTGCGCGGATGAGGGATCGGCCCGGTTGGGATCGGCCGAGACCCGGTACTCGGCCACCACCGTGGCGCCGCGCAATTGCGTGTAGTTGACGAAGAAGCGGCCGTTGGAGGCGTAGTCCGGGTGGAACGCCAGGCCCAGCAGCCCACGCTCGTTGGCCCGGGAGCTGACGATGCCGGTGATGTCTAGAAACGGGTCCGGCGCGAGTTGCCCGTCGGCCACGATGCGAATGCGGCCTTCCTTCTCGATGACGAACAGGCGGCCCGAGCCGTCGCCGGCGTGGCCGGCATAGACGGGTCGGACGAGGCCGCCCACGACGACATCGGCCGTGAGGCCGCGGAGCGGAGGCGGCGTTGGGGTCGGCGTCGGCGAAGGCGTGGGTGTGGGTGCCGGCGTGGGCGTGGGGATCGGCGTAGGCGCGGGGGATGGGGTCGGTGTCGGCTCGGGTTCCGGCGTTGGCGTTGGAGTTGCCGCCGGTGCTGTTGCCGGAGCTGGCGTGGCGGCTGAAGTTGCCGTCGGGGAAGGTGTGGGCGCGGCGGTCGCCAGAGGCGTCGGCGTCGCCGCGGGTGATGCCGTTGGCGAGGGCGAGGGAGCGGCAGCGACGACGCGAGTCGGGACTGGAGTGGCTCTGGGCGTGGCGGTCGGCACAGGCGTTGGCGACGGCTCGGGCCGCGCTGTCGGGCGTGGAACCACCGCCGCCGCGGTCTCCGCGGCTATCGGGGCAACCACCGGAACCGGCGTGGGGGACTCCGGACCGGCCACCGGCTCGACGCCGGCGTCGCAGGTGGCGCCGGCCATCAGGGCGAGCAGGATTGCGCCCAGCGCCAACCGGGCGAGATTCATGCGGCGGCGCCTCCCAATGCCTGAACGAAGCGCGTGGTCACGAGTGAGAGAATATCCGCCGTGAGCCGGAGCCACGACGGCCGGCGACCCAATCTGGCGGAAGCACATGGGAAGACTTCAAGGCAAGGCCGCGCTGATCACGGGAGGCGGCACCGGGATCGGGCGCGCCATCGCCCTGCGCTTCGCGGCGGAGGGCGCGCGCGTCGTCATCGCCCAACGCAACGCCGAAGCGCTCAACGCGACGGTCGCCGACATCGAGGCGGACGGCGGTTGGGCCCGAGCGGTGCCCACCGACATCACGCAAACCGACCAGGTGCTCGCGCTGGTCGATGATGCGATCGAAGCGACCGGCCGGCTGGACATCCTGGTCAACAACGCCGGACGCACCGGTCGCGCCGGAGCGTTTCTCGATGTCGAGCTCGATGTCTGGCGCGACTTCATCGAAACCAATCTCACCGGCCCGTTCGTCATCGCGCAGGCGGTGGCGCGCCACATGGTGGCCGCCCAAATCCCGGGCCGGATCATTAACACCGGCTCGGTGGACTCGTTCGCCTCGGAGATGCAGGCCGCGCCCTACGCCGCCAGCAAGGGCGGGCTGCTCATGCTCACCCGCAGCATGGCCATCGAGCTCGGCGGTCACGGCATCGCGGTCAATCTGCTGGCCCCGGGCCCGATCCTGGTGGACAAGAACGCCCCGCGCTATCAGGACCCGGCCCTGGTGGCCAAGCGCACCGAGGCGATCCCCCTAGGCCCCTTCGGACGGGTCGAAGACGTGGCCGCCGCGGCGCTCTTCCTGGCCAGCGACGAGTGTCAATACGTGACCGGCAGCGCCATCACCATCGACGGCGGCACCCTCGCCAAGGCGCACTTCTAGCAGATATCTGTCAACCCCTTCGCCTTGCAAGTGGTCTTTACATAATCCGGTAGGGGCGGGTCTCAGATCCGCCCGACGCCAAGCATTCGGCGCGCTTCCAGATTCGACCGGACTCGATTCCGGCCCCGAATCGAGCACGGGGCAGGCTCTTCGCCGGAATGACGGAGTGGTTGGGCAACAGTCCCTGGCATACCTGAACCCCGATCCGTTCGCCCTGAGCTTGTCGAAGGGCCATCGAACGGATTGGGACAAAGCCAACGGCCTTATACAGACCCGCCTAGAGCTCGACCTCATCCAGTGGCCAGATCGGCCGGCGCAGGCGGGTGTAGCGATGCTCCCGCGGATCGAACCGATGCTGCGCCGGGAACGCGACGCGATGCACGCTGCCGGCGATGGGCTCGTAGGCGCCGCGGAAGTGGTTGGCGGACTTGACGCCGATCCACGACAGGCGCTCGGGCTCGAATCCGAGCATGCGCGGTCCCTCCAGATCGAACACCTGCATTCGAAGCGTCGTCACCGCCACGTGGACACCGCCAATGCGCAGCAGCACCGACGGACCGAAGTCCTGCACCATGCCCGTATACATCGGACCCGTGATCGAGAAGCGCAGGTCGAGCAACCGCTCCACCACGGCCGTGGCGCGCACGGGCGGTCCCTGGTCCGGGGCCGACTTGCCGCCAATGTCCACGGTGATCTCCGCGCCCTCGCCGGCCTGTTGCGCGATGCCCACCACCTCCGCGTCGCACAGCGTGACGATGAGGGCGTTGGAAAGACCGGCATCCAGGAACGCCCGCAGCATGCCCACCGAGTCGCCCGGCGCGCCGCCGCCCGGGTTGTCCTGCGGGTCGCCGAACACGGCCGGCCAGCGGTTCATGGCGCGCGCCGACTGCAGCGCGTCGTCCCAGGAGTCGAGGTCGGGCAGGAACTTCTCGCGTTGGGCGTAGATCCAGCCGCCCAGCGCATCGGCCTCCCGCCGCGCCAGCTCCGCGTCTCGGTCGGCGACGACGATCACGGACGCCCCGGCGTCGTGGATGTCGGCCCACGGGAATCCAGGCGCCACCGACGCGGTGAGGATGCCGGGTTGCGCCTCCAGCGCGTGGGCGCGGGCGACGATCGTGTCGAACGGCTCGCGCCCGGTGAACTGGCCGCCGGTCCACAGCATCGGCAGCTGCCGCCACGCCATCACGGGGGACAGCTCGCCGCGCAGCGTCCCCACGATCATCTCCGAGGCTTCGAGCCCCCGCTCCAGGAAGTCGGTGTGCGGGTAGTTGTCGCAGGGAATCAGCGCGGTGGCGGCGTCGCACATGCGCTGGGTGATGTTGCCGTGCAAGTCCAGCGTGGAGATCACCGGCGGGTCGTCGCCGATCACCCCGCGGATGCCGCTGAGCAGATCGCCCTCGCCGTCCTCCACGTCCTCGATCACCATCGCGCCGTGCAGGTCCAGCAGCACGCCGTCCACCGGCCCCAGGTTGGCCAGACGCTCCAGGAACTCACCCCTCAGTCGCTGCCAGGCGTCCGACTCGACCGGCGCCGACGGCTCGGCGAAGGTCCACAGCACCGGCGCCAGCTCGAAGTCGAACTCCTCGGCGCCCGCGATGAATCCCCCCGCGCCCGAGTTGACGCCGCGATGCACGTCGATGATCTCGTCACCGCGCAGCAGTCCGCGTCCGGTCTCCGAAAACGCCGAATAGGGCGTCGCGACGGGCGTGAACGAGCTGGACTCGTGCGCGATGGCGCCAATGGCAATCCGCATGGGCAAGGCCTTAGGCGGGCATCCAAGCGTCCCGCCGAACCGTGGCACGCCCCCACGCCCACCGTCAACGCGCCGGGACGCGCTCCTGTCGCCCCCTCACGCCGCTGCCGCGCAGCGCAGGCCCGCGAGCCACGCTTGGGGCAATCTGCTGGATCTCACATTGCCGACGGTAGTCACGAGTACTCCCACGGGTTGACGACGTCGATGTCCATTCCCTCGAAGTCCCGAACATTGCGGGTGGCGATGGCCAAGCCGTGTGCCTTAGCTGTTCCCGCGATAAGCATGTCGGCGAGATTTGACGGCCGGCCTTTACGAGCCGCATCCGCCCGAAGCCGGGCCGCCCATTCCGCGCTGGCACGATCGAAGTCAAGAATCCGCTCCGCGTAGATTCCGAGAAACCGCGACAGGTCTGCCTGCAACCGGTCCCGGCGTCGTCCCTGCGGCGTGAGTTGAAGCCCGAACTCCAGCTCGTGCACGACGAGGGCTGCGAGCCAGAAATCAGCCTGTCGCGCGAGAAAGGCGACGACCCGGGGACTGGGGCGGTGCTTCATCATCTCCGACACGACGTTCGTGTCGAGGAGGAATCCGCTCAATCATCGCCCCAGTCGGCGTCATCCCAGTCGGCGAACGGAATCTCACGCTGGGATTCCTCACCGCGGTCCGGAACCTCGAGATTGGCGCCCCGCGGCATGTTCTCGACCAGCCACCGGCCCATGTGCATCTCGGGAGGCGACTTCTCCCGCCACATGCGCTCGGGCACGACGACGAAGGGCCGCCGCAGGCCGATGCGCTGCGGTCCTTCCTCCTCCGCCAGCCGCAGGACTTCCGACAGCTTGGCCTTGGCCTCGGCGACGGTCCAGGTGCGGTCTGATGCGTCGGCGTTCAATGGCAAGCCCCCTGTCGAATATGGACTAGTCTAGTCTAGTCCACATTTGCCCGTGACTCAGCCGGCGAGTGAGAAATCCGACCGTCAACGCGCCGCGGCGCGCTCCTGGCGAGACCCTGCGCGCGCCCGCCGCCTGCGGCCGGTGTATGCGTGCGCGGCGACGGCGAAGACGAATGCCACCCCAATCGCGACCGTGGGCCCGATCCAGGTTCCGGGCGTGATCCGCAGACGGTGGGCGTAGGTGATCGACCCGGGGCCGCCGGTGACGTCGACCTGGATGGTCCAGTCCACGTCCTCCGGCGCGCGCTCGATCATCTCGTAGACCGTGCCCGTGTAGATCGCGTCCCAGGGACCCAGCAGCCCGTCGGGCGTCAGGGCCATGATGGAGACCTGGGCATCGGTCACCCGCTCGCCGCTGCCGAGCTCGCGCAGGTCGATGGAGTAGTCGAGCCAGCCCTCGGTGAGAATGGCGAAGGCCCGGATCTGATAGGGGCCGCGATCACCGCTGAAGACCAGGCTGCCGCCGTGGGCGGCGGCGGCGCTGGGCAGGGCGAGCATGACGAGGGCGGCGAGAGTCAGGGCGATCAGTCGGCGACTTGCCCAAGGGACGCGCCTCTCGGTTCGACCGGAGTGGATTCCCGCCTTCGCCGGAATGACGGATGGGGCGGCGGCTACGAGGAGTCGACGGGCGTTGTGCCCCAACGCCTGCCCCTTAGATTCCTCGCTCCGCTCGGAATGACATGAAGATTCGGAACGACATGGAGATAGGGAATGACCTCGGGGGCGATAGTGGCGGTCGGAGTGGGTCCGGCGTTCGCGGTAGGGGCGGGTTTCAAACCCGCCCTTCCTCGCATTTGCCGGAGTCTCCTGCCGCAAGCATGCCGATGCCGGGGCGGCGCGGGATGTCCGTCCGACCGCCCAAGGGCGGCAACCGGTCACGACTCCGTCCCCGCCGATCCCACCACGCGCTGCAGCGCGGCTTCGAGCTCCGACGCTCCGACCATTCCTTCGAACCTCGCGCTGACGACGCCGGCGCGGTCGATCACGAACGTCCAGGGCTCCGTCTGCAAGCTCCAGGCCTGGAACGCCGACGTGGGCACCAGGCGCCCCTCGGCGCGGGCGATCCCAAGATCGAAGGGCTCCAGATGGATGAAGCGCATGCGGTCGCCGTAGGTCGCGTGCAGCGACGCAAGCTCTTCATAGACTGGCCCGCACATGTGGGCGACGCAGAAGCGCGGCGTGCTGAATTGCACGACGAGCGGGCGCCCCTCCCTCAGCGCTTCCGCCACCGTGACGGCGTACATGTCCGGCACCGGCTCCACCGCGCTGGACAACTGCTCGACATCGGCGACATCGACAAGCGTGGGGTGGTCAATGGGGGGCGCGGACACTCCCACGCCCAGCGCCGAAGGCTGGGCGACGACGTTGAACGCGGCCCCTGCCCGAAACGCGTCGGTGTCCGGCGGGTCGACGGTCAGCTCGGCGGACCAGATGCCGGGCGTGTCGAAATCGGCTGCCGCCACCGCGTAGTAGCCCCGCCGGTCGAGATGCATGTGGACAGAGCCATCCGCATGGATATGCGGGGTCGTGTTGCGAGTTTCATAGAAGGTCGCGGGCCGCGAGAACTTGAAATGCGTCGCTGGACCGTCCAGCCATGAGAAGCGGACTTCCACCGCCGCCTGCTCGATGCCGACGCCGTCGTTGGTGACCACCGTGAAGGGGAATCGGTTGGGGCCGACCACGAACTCCGTCGCCGTGGGAAAGACGTTGACGTCGGCGCGCTCGGCGGGTTCGCCGCAGGCCCCGGTCGCCATTCCCGCGACGGCGATTCCCATGCCCATGAGCACGCGTCGACGCGGAATGCCAACAGGTGTGGGGCGTCTCACCGACGCCCACAGTCTGGCGACGGCAAGCTGATACCCTCGTGACTCATTACCGAGACGCCCTCGCACTATAGCGGGCAAGCCGAGTTGGCAGCCGCACCAAAACTGACCGAGAGCGACCAGGATCACCTCCGCGCCATCTATGACGCGGGAGGCGGTCGCGCGCAGATTGCGATGGGCCGCGTGGCTAAGGTGGTGGGCAACTCACCGGCGTCGGTCACCGTGGCGGTCAAGCGGCTGCACGCGCGCGGCCTGGTGGACTACGAGCGCTACAAGGGCGTGCGCCTGACCCCCGACGGTGAGCGCATGGCGCTGGAGATGGTGCGGCACCACCGCCTGATCGAGCGGTTTCTGGTGGAGTTCCTCGGCTACGACTGGAACGACGTGCACGAGGAGGCCGACCGCTTGGAGCACGCCATCTCCGAGGAGCTGGAGCGCCGCATCGCGGCCAGGGTGTCGGACCCCACCACCGATCCCCACGGCGACCGCATTCCCACCGAGGCCCTGGAAGCCGTGGACGACGAGGCCGTTTCGCTCACCTCCGCCGCCGCGGGGCAGCGCGTCGCCGTGGCCCGCGTGTCCGACCGTGACCGGGCGATCCTGGCCTACCTCACCGAGATCGGACTGGTACCGGGCGTGCGGGTCGACGTGCGGGAGCGCCTGCCGTTCGACGGTCCGCTCGAGATCGGCATCGGCGACCGAACCCATCACCTGGGCCGGTCGGTGTCCGACCGCGTGTTCGTGCTGCCGGACGATTCGGTCGCGGACGGCGGCTAGCCTCCTGTAGGGGCGCCCCTAATGGGACTCGACCAGTAGCTCCGGTGTCATCCGGGACACTGGTCCCGCCT